>NZ_BAABJP010000003.1:0-150257 GCF_039543365.1 Actinospineispora eucalypti | reverse complement strand
TTTCGCCCTTGCTCTGCTGGTCACGTTTGCCCATGTGGCAGTTTTCCACGCAGAGCCATAGCGTCGTCGGCAGTACTCGGGGGAGAGCGTTCCGGGTGCGTGCGGGTGATCAGTGCAGCTCGGCTACGGCGGTCTCCAGGCCTCGGTGGAAGGTCGGGTAGGCGAAGATCGTCCGGCGCAGCCGGTTGGTGGGCACCCGGGCGTGCACCGCGACGGTGAGCGCGGAGAGCACCTCGCCGCCGTTCGGCCCGACCGAGGTGGCGCCCACCAACACACCGGCCACGGCGTCCTCGACCAGCTTGATCAACCCGTCGCCGCCCGGGCCGTGGATCCAGCCGCGGGTGGTGGCGGACATCGGCGTGACGCTGGTCCGCACGTCCAGGCCGGCCTCCCGGGCCTGCGCCTCGGTGAGCCCGACCGCGCCGACCTCGGGATCGGTGAAGGTCACCCGGGGCACGGCGTGGTGCTCGGCGGTGAAGTCGGGGTCCTCGCCGAGGATGTCCCGCTCGACGATGCCGGCGTGGTACATGGACATGTGGGTGAACGCGCCCTTGCCGGTGATGTCGCCGATCGCGTAGACGCCGTCCACCACGCGCATCCGCCGGTCGGTCGGCACGAAGCGCTGCCCGCCGTCCACGCCGACGGTGTCCAGGCCCAGCTCGGCCAGGTGCGCGGTGCGCCCGGTGGCCACGAGCAGGTGTTCGGCCCGCAGCGAGCCGGTGGGCAGGCGCACGGTGAACTCGGAGCCGGAGTGGGAGACCGCCTCCACGCCGGCCGAGGTGTGCACCCCCAGCCCCTCCGCGCGGAGAACGTCGGCGACCACCTGGCTGGCCTCCGGCTCCTCCAGCGCCAGCAGCCGGTCGGCCCGCTCCACCACGTCCACCTTGCTGCCGAACCTGGCAAACGCCTGAGCCATCTCCACGCCGATTGCGCCGCCGCCGAGCACCACCAGTGACGCCGGCGCGGCCTCCGCGCGCACCGCGTCCCGGTTGGTCCAGAAGGGTGTTTCCGCCAGCCCGGGTACCGGTGGCACGACCGGGCTGGTGCCGGTGTTGAGCACGATCGCCCGGCTCGCGGTGAACTCCTGGTCGCCCACCCGGATCGTGCGCGGGCCGGTGAGGCGGGCCCGGCCCCGGACGAACCGGCCGCCCTTGCTCTCGAACCGGTCCACCGCGATCTGGTCGTCCCAGTTGGTCGTGGCCTCGTCGCGGATCCGCCGGGAGACCGGCGTGTAGTCCGCGCTGACCTGGGCGGAGCCGGCCAGCGCCGGTACCCGCCGCGCCTCGGCCAGCGCGTTTCCGGCGCGGATCATCATCTTGCTCGGGATGCAGCCGTAGTACGGGCACTCGCCGCCGACCAGGTGTGCATCGACCCCGAGTACCGACAGTCCCGCCTCGGCCAGCCGGCCGGCCATGAAGTCCCCGCCGGGCCCCATGCCGACGACAATTACGTCAAAGTTGTTCTCCGGCATGTCCGGCCCCCTTCGTCACTCGCAGCCTATGCCCGGCCCCGGCGCGCTCGATCGGGTTCGTGCTATAGCACGAGCCGGTTCGTCGTCCTGGTCGGCCGGGGCGGCCTGGATCACGAAGCGCCGAGCCGGCCGCGACGGCACACTACCGTCGTGTTCAACCCAACTCGTGAGCTGTTGACGTTCATGTCGGTCGTCGCCCGCCGGCCCGCAACGGTCGGCGCGTTCGCGCCGAGCTCCGTCCCGCTGGCCGAACGGCTGGCCTCGGTGGTGCCCCGTTCGGCCACCACGGTCGTGGAGCTGGGGCCGGGCACCGGGCCGGTCAGCGCCGCCATCCACCGGCGGCTGCCGGTGGGCGTGCGGCACATCGGAGTGGAGATCGACGAGCAGTTGGTCGAGTACCTGCGCGCGAACCAGGTTCCGCTGGACGTGGTGCACGGCGATGCCGGCGAGCTGCGCGCGCTGCTCGCGGAGCGCGGCATCCAACGGGTGGATGCGGTGGTCAGCGGGCTGCCCTGGGCGGTCTTCGACACCGACCGGCAGCGTCAGATCCTGGGCGAGGTCGCCTCGGTGCTGGACCCGGAGGGGGTATTCACCACATTTGCTTACCTGCATGCCTTGCCAAGTCGACCGGCCCGCCGATTTCGCGCAATGTTGCGATCGCATTTTGATGAGGTGCTGATGACCACCAGTGTGTGGCGCAACCTTCCTCCGGCGGTGACCTACGTGTGTCGGCGGGTGAAACCGCATGCCGAGCTGGGATGAGCTGCTCGGTTCGGTTTCCCCAAGTCTGCTTCTGCTCATCGTCGGCGCCGCCGTGGCCGCCGAGTCCGCATTCATCTGGACCATGTGGCTGCCGGGCGCGACCGGCCTGTTGGCGCTGGGCTTCTTCGCCCGGCTGGACGTGGTCGAGCTGGCGCCGGCCATGTTCACCGGCCTGTGCGCCGCGTTGGCCGGCAGCACGGTCGGCTACCTGCGCGGCCGCCGATCCGGGTTGCACGAGCGCGTGGTCCGGCTGGCCGAACGGATCAGCGGCCGGCCCCTGCCGCACGACGGCGAGTTCCTCCGCCGGTGGGGCGGGCCGGCGATCGCCGGGTGCCAGTGGGTGGTCATCTCGCGCACGCTGATGCCCCGGCTGGCCGCTTCGGGCGGGTGGTCCTACCGCCGGTTCGCGCCCTGGAGCGTGCCCTCGGCGGCGCTGTGGGGCAGCGGGCAGGTCGGCTTCGGCTGGCTGGCCGGCGAGGCGTACCGGGAGGTGGCGAAGTGGTCCGGGTGGATCGGCGGGGCGGCGCTGCTGGTGCTCACCGGCGCGGCGCTCGCCGGGCTGCGGTCCGCGCGCCGGCCCCGGGTGCGCCGGGCGGTGTAGTCAGCCCGGCGGTGCCGCGGTGGACTCCCGCAGCACCAGCTCCGCCGGGATGCGTACCCGCCGCGGGGGTCCGGGCGGGGCGTCCGTGAGCACCAGGCGCATCGCCTCGCGGCCCATCCGGTTCAGGTCCAGCGCGACGGTGGACAGCGCGGGGGAGAGGTGGCGCACGATCGGAATGTCGTCGAAGCCCACCAGGGACAGCCGCTCCGGCACCGGCACGCCGTGCTCGCGCAGGGCCATCAGGGCGCCGATGGCCATCACGTCGGTGACGCAGAACAGCGCGGTGGCCGGAATCCCGGCGGCCACCAGCTCGCGGGCCGCCGCGTAGCCGCCGTCCTCGGTGAAGTCCCGCTCGATCACCAGCAGGTCGGACTCCGGGATGCCGGCCGACGCCAGCTCGGCGGCGAAGCCGCCGAGCCGGTGCGCCACCGTGGTCAGCGTGCGGGGGCCCGACGCCACCGCGAAGCGGCGGTGGCCCAGCTCGAGCAGCGCCCGGGCGATCGCCGCCCCGCCCGCCCGGTTTTCCGGCAGTACCGCGTCGCCGGGCAGGTCGTGGTGGCTGACGAACGCGTACCGCCCGCCGGCGTCCCGGTAGTTCTCCAGCTCGGTGCGCATGGCCCGCTGGTACTCCGGGTCGGCGAACCCGCTGCCCACCAGCAGGATGGCCCGGGCGCGCTGGGCGCGCAGCGCGGAGACGTACTCGATCTCGCGTTCCGGCGAGCGGAAGGTGCTGCCCAGCATCACCAGCGCGCCGCCCCGGGTGGCCACCTCGATGGCCCCCCGGGTGATGGAGGAGAAGTACGGGTCGCTCACGTCGTGCATGACCAGCCCGACCGTGGTGGTCGCGCCGCCGGCCAGCGCCTGGGCGTGCGCGTTCGGCACGTAGCGGAGCTTCCGGGCGGCGGCGAGCACCCGGTCGCGCAGCTCGGCGCGGACCACCCGGTCGCCGCCGTTGAGCACCCTGGACGCGGTCGCCAGGGAAACCTCGGCCGCGTTCGCCACCTGTTCCAACGTGACGTAGCGCCCGGCGTGAGTATCCATCGCCGCCCCCTTGACCCTTCGGTTCCCGGAGTCTAGCGTGCTGGAAAGCGCTTACCGGAAAGCGCTTTCCGATTGAGGGTAAGATTTACGAATCCTCACCGAGGCGAGGCGCCGGGCCGGGCCACACCGCAACGAAGGGGGCGGCCCGGCGCCGAGAGGGGCCAGTGCATGGAGCGACGCGTCGTCGGCATCGCGATGAACGGGGTTACCGGCCGGATGGGCTACAACCAGCACCTGGTCCGGTCCATCCTGGCTATCCGCGAGCAGGGCGGCCTGGCCGCCGGGGACCAGGTGCTGTGGCCGGAGCCGGTACTGGTCGGGCGGAACGAGGACAAGCTGCGCGCCATCGCCACCCGGCACGGCCTCGACCGCTACACCACCAGCCTGGACGAGGCGCTGGCCCAACCGGACGTGCAGATCTACTTCGACGCGCAGACCACCCAGCTGCACGAGAAGGCGATCACCAGCGCGATCGAGGCCGGCAAGCACGTGTACGCGGAGAAGCCGCTGGCCGAGCGGCTCGACGTGGCGCGGGAGCTGGCCGCGGCCGCCGACCGGGCCGGCGTGCGCACCGGCGTGGTGGCCGACAAGCTGTTCCTGCCCGGCCTGCGCAAGCTGCGCCGGCTGCTGGACGGCGGGTTCTTCGGCCGGCTGCTGTCGGTGCGTGGCGAGTTCGGCTACTGGGTGTTCGAGGGGGACTGGCAGTCCGCGCAGCGCCCGTCCTGGAACTACCGCACCGAGGATGGCGGCGGCATCACCCTGGACATGTTCTGCCACTGGGAGTACGTGCTGCACAACCTGTTCGGCCGGGTGCGGTCGGTGCAGGCGCTGTGCGCGACGCACATTCCCGAGCGGGTCGACGAGCAGGGCAGCCGCTACGCGGCCACCGCCGACGACGCGGCCTACGGAATCTTCGAGCTGGACGGCGGGGCCATCGCGCAGATCAACTCCTCCTGGGCGGTCCGGGTGTTCCGGGACGAGCTGGTCGAGTTCCAGGTGGACGGGACCGAGGGCAGCGCGGTGGCCGGACTGCGCCGGTGCCGGGCGCAGCACCGTTCGGCGACCCCGAAACCGGTGTGGAACCCGGACGTGGCCAACCCGCTGGACTTCCGCGCGCAGTGGTCCGAGGTGCCGGACAACGAGGACTTCGACAACGGGTTCAAGGCGCAGTGGGAGCTGTTCCTGCGGCACCTGTACGCCGACGGCCCTTGGGAGTTCGACTTCACCTCGGCCGCGCGCGGCGTGCAGCTGGCCGAACTGGGCCTGCGCTCGGCGTCCGAGGGCCGACGCCTCGAGGTGCCCCAGCTGTGACCACGCTGATCCTGCCGCATGCCGATGGCGGGCTGCGCCCGCATCGGCTCGTGAGTGGCGAGTACCGCTATGGCGCTACTCGCCACTCACGGGCCACGCGCGAGCGCGTGGCCTACGCCGCGGCCCACGTGGTGGCCGACCCGCTGGCCGACAACACCCCCGGCCGCCCGGCCGCACTGGACTGGGACGCCACCCTGGCCTTCCGGCACCACCTGTGGCGGCACGGGCTGGGCGTGGCCGACGCGATGGACACCGCGCAGCGCGGCGCCGGCCTGGACTGGGCGACCACCGCCGAGCTGATCAGGCGCAGCGCGAGAGAGGCGCGCGCGGTCGGCGGCGCACTGGTCTGCGGCGTCGGCACCGACCAGCTTCCGCCGGGGGAGCACGACCTGGACGCGGTGCACCGCGCCTACGCCGAGCAGCTCGAGCTGGTGGAGGACGCCGGGGCCACCCCGGTGATCATGGCCAGCCGGGCGCTGGCCGCCGCCGCGCGCGGCCCGGAGGACTTCGCCAAGGTGTACGGCGCGCTGCTGGACCAGGTGCGCGGGCCGGTGCTGCTGCACTGGTTGGGGCCGATGTTCGACCCGGCGCTGGCCGGCTACTGGGGCGGCGCCGGGGCCGACCTGGACGCAGCCACCGAGTCCTTCCTGGCGATCGTCGCCGGCCATCCGGACAAGATCGACGGGGTCAAGGTGTCCCTGCTGGACGCCGAGCGCGAGGTGGCCATCCGCCGCCGGCTGCCGGCCGGGGTGCGCTGCTACACCGGCGACGACTTCAACTACCCGGAGCTGATCCTCGGCGACGACCAGGGTCACAGCGACGCGCTGCTCGGGATCTTCGACCCGATCGCCCCGGCGGCGGCCGCCGCGCTGGCCGCCCTCGACGAGGGGGACGCCGAAAAATACCAAGAGATCTTCGCGCCGACCGTGCCGCTGGCCCGGTGGATCTTCCAGGCGCCGACCTTCCACTACAAGACCGGCATCGTCTTCCTGGCCTGGCTGGCCGGGCACCAGAGCCACTTCCAGATGGTCGGCGGCGCCCAGAGCGCCCGCTCGCTGCCGCACCTCGGGGAGCTGTTCGTGCTCGCCGACGCGGCCGGCCTGCTGTCGGACCCGGAGCTGGCCGCCGGGCGGATGCGCGCGCTGCTGCGCACGGGCGGGGTGGACCAGTGAGCCTCAGCATCAACCGGGAGTCGGTCAAGCAGTGGAAGCTGCCGGAACTGGTGGACGGCTGTGCGGTGCGCGGCATCACCGGCGTCGGCCTGTGGCGCTACGACGTCGAGGCGTACGGGGCGGCCGGCGCGGCCGAGCTGGTGCGGGACGCCGGGCTGGAGGTCACCTCGCTGTGCCGGGGCGGCTTCTTCACCCGCCTGGACCGCAACTTGGAACACAATCTCGACGACAACCGCCGCGCGATCGACGAAGCCGCCGCGCTGGAAACCGACGTACTCGCGCTGGTCTGCGGCGGCCTCCAAGACCTGGACCTGAGAACCGCCCGGCAACGGGTCGCCGACGCGATCACCGAGCTGGCGCCCTACGCGGCCGAGCGCGGGGTGCGGCTGGGCATCGAGCCGCTGCACCCGATGTTCTGTTCGGACCGATCGGTGGTCAGCACCCTGGGCCAGGCGGTGGAGCTGGCCGAGCGGGCCGGCCCGGCCGAGGCGGTCGGCGTGGTGGTGGACGCCTACCACGTCTGGTGGGACCCGGAGCTGGACGCGGCCGTCCGCCGCGCCGGGGAAGGGGGCCGGATCGTCGCGTTCCAGGTCTCCGACTGGGTCACCCCGCTGCCGGCCGGCGTGCTGACCGGCCGGGCGCTGATGGGCGACGGGTGCATCCGGCTGGCCGAGATGCGCGACCTGGTGGAAGCCGCCGGCTACACCGGGCCGGTCGAGGTGGAGATCTTCAACGACGAGCTGTGGGCCCGGCCCGGCGCCGAGGCGCTGGACCTGATCATCGAGCGGTACCGAAGCGAACTGGTGTAGCAACCCAAAGGCGGGAACATGAGCACCACCGGTGGAGAAAAGACAGCGGCCGACAACACCGTGGCGCGGCTGGAACGGCTGCCGTTCGGGCGGGTGCACCTGCGGGTGGCCTCGCTGCTGGGCACCGGCACGTTCTTCGACGCGTTCGACTCGCTGGTCATCGCGGTCGTGCTGACCGTGGTGATCAACACCTTCCAGGTCCAGCTGGGCAGCGCCGGACTGCTGATCAGCGCGGCGTACGTCGGCCAGTTCATCGGCGCGATCTCGCTGGGCGCACTGGCCGAGCGGTACGGCCGGCGGCTGGCCTTCATCGGCTCGCTGGCCTGTTTCGGCCTGCTCAGCCTGGCCGCCGCGTTCGCCTGGAGCTTCGAGTCGCTGCTGGTGCTGCGGCTGCTGCAGGGCATCGGGCTGGGCGCCGAGGTGCCGATCGCCGGCGCGCTGTTCAACGAGTTCGTGCGCGGCCGCAGCCGGGGCCGGGCGGTGATGATGTACGAGAGCATCTTCAGCTGGGGCATCCTGCTGGCCCCGCTGATCGGGTTGCTGTTCTTCCAGCTGTTCGGCCAGGAACTGGGCTGGCGGCTGCTGTTCGTGTTCGGCGCGCTGCCGGTCGTGGTCGCCGTGGTCGCGTACTACAAGCTGCCCGAGTCGCCGCGCTGGCTGGCCGAACGCGGCCGCACCCAGGACGCGGGCAAGGTGCTGGACGAGATGGAGGCGGACGCGCGGGCGCGCGGCGTCACCCTGGAGGAGCCGGAGGTGAAGTCGCCGGCGGACGTCAAGCCCACCCGGTTCGGCGAGCTGTTCAGCCCGGCCTACCGCCGCCGGACCGCGCTGTCCTGGGTGACCTGGTTCTGCGGCTACTTCATCCTCTACGGCTTCTCCACCTGGCTGCCCACGCTGTACGTGAAGCTGGGCGGGCTGCCCACCGGGAGCGCGCTCGGGCTTACCGCCGTGGTGAGCGCGATCTACCTGGTGGAGATCTACATCTTTGCGCTGACCGTGGACCGGGTCGGCCGCAAGCCGTGGTTCGTCGGCGGGTTCGCGCTGGCCGTGCTGGGCGGGGTGTTCGGCTGCGTGGCGATCGCGCTGGGCGCGACGGCGTGGCCGGTGCTGTTCGTGGCCGGCCTGCTGATGGGGCTGGGCATCAGCCCGGTGACCGCCGGGCTCTACCTGTACACCCCGGAGCTGTACCCGACCCGGATGCGCGCCTGGGCGACCGCGACCGGCAGCAGCCTGAACCGGGTGGCCAGCACCATCGGCCCGATCCTGGTGGGCACGCTGCTCGGCGCCGGCCTCGGGCTGGGCAGCGTGTTCCTGGCGTTCGGGCTGGTGGCACTGGTCGGGTTGGCGGTGATGGCCGCCTTGGGCATCGAGACCAAGCAGCGAGTGCTGGAGGAACTGGCCCAGTGATCGAGACGACGCTGGTGGGCAGTTACCCGGTGCCGTCCTGGCTGCGCGCGGCGCCGTCCCGCGAGGCGCTCGACGACGCCGCCGCCGTGGTGCTGGCGCTGCAGCACCGGCTGGGCGTGGACCTGCTCACCGACGGGGAGCTGTCCCGGTTCGACATCAACCACCCCGAGACCAACGGCATGATCGAGTACTTCGTGCGGCCGCTGGGCGGGGTGCGTTCGGCGGTCGGCCGGGCGGACGCGGCCCGGTTCGCCGCGCAGGCCCACATGGGCTTCCGCGCCCGGCCGGCCGGGGTGGTCACCGGGCCGCTCGACGAGGGCACGCTGGACCTGGTCGGCGCCTACCGGGTGGCCCGCGCGCTGGCCACCGGGCCGCTCAAGTTCACCGTGACCAGCCCCTACATGCTGGCCCGCACGCTGCTGGACGACCACTACGGGGACCTGCGCACCCTGGCCCTGGCGCTGGCCGACGTGCTCGCCGGACAGCTGGCGGAGATCGACGCCGAGGTGGTCCAGGTGGACGAGGCCAACGTGCCCGGCCGCCCCCAGGACGCCGAACTGGCCGCCGACGTGATCAACCGGGTGCTCGACGCCGTGCCCGGGACGCCCGCCGTGCACCTGTGCTTCGGCAACTACGGCGGGCAGCGGGTGCAGTCCGGGCGGATGCGCGAGCTGCTGCCGTTCTTCGCCGCGCTGCGGGCCGACCACGTGGTGCTGGAGGCGGCCCGGCACGACGTGGACGACCTGAAGGTGCTCGCCGAGGTGCCCGACCTGAAGTTCGGAGTCGGCGTGATCGACATCAAGGACACCCAGATCGAGACGGCCGACCGCGTCGCCGGGCGGATCGAGCGCGCGGCCGGTTGGCTGGGCGGCGTCGGGCGGATCCGTTACGTGCATCCGGACTGCGGGTTCTGGATCCTGCCCCGGTCGGTTGCGGACGGAAAGATCGCCGCCCTGGTCGCGGGAAGGAACCGCTTCCTCGGTGAGTGACCCGGCCACTGACCCGCTCGCCGAACTGGACCGGCACCTCTGGCAGCCCACCGAGGCGGTGATCACCGACCTGGCCGGGCTGCCCGGGAACCTGTTGCTGCTCGGCGCCGGGGGCAAGCTCGGGCTGAGCCTGGCGCGGATGGCCCGGCTGGCCTTCGACCGCGCCCCGGACCGCGGCCCGGACCCGGGCCGCGAACGCAGGGTGATCGCGGTGTCCCGGTTCGCCGAGCCCGGCCGGCGCGCCGACTTCGCCGACGCCGGCATCGAGACGATCCCCGCCGACCTGGCCGACCCGGCGGCGCTGCGCGCGCTGCCCGACGCGGCGAACGTGATCTACCTGGTCGGCCGGAAGTTCGGCACGCACGGCGACGAGTGGACCACCTGGGCGGTGAACACCTACCTGCCGGCCCTGGTCGCCGAGCGGTTCGCCGGATCCCGGATCGTGGCGTTCTCCACCGGCAACGTCTACCCGCTCACGCCGGCCGGCTCCGGCGGGGCCGACGAGGGCACCCCGCCCGGCCCGGTCGGCGAGTACGCGCAGTCCTGCCTCGGCCGGGAGCGGCTGCTCGAGCACGTCTCGCGGGAGCGCGGCACACCGATGTCCATCCTGCGGCTGAACTACGCGATCGACCTGCGCTACGGCGTGCTGCACGACATCGCCCGCGCGGTGCAAGCCGGCGAACCGGTGGACGTCACCATGGGCAGCGTCAACGTGCTCTGGCAGGGCGACGTCAACGCGGTCACCCTGCGCTCGCTGCGGCACTGCGCCTCGCCGCCGGACGTGCTCAACGTGACCGGTCCGGAGACCGTTTCGGTGCGCTGGCTGGCCCACGAGCTGGGCCGGCGGCTGGGCCGGATGCCGGTGATCACCGGCGAGGAGGCGCCGACCGCGCTGCTGTCCAACTCCGCCCGCTGCATGGCCCGCTTCGGCTACCCGTCGGTCCCGCTGGAACGGATACTGGACTGGACGGCCCAGTGGGTGGCCGCCGGCGGGCCCAGCCACGGCAAGCCGACGAAGTTCGAGCAGCGCGGCGGGGTGTTCTGAGGTGGAACGCGCGGTGGCCGACGCATTGCGCGACGGCCGGGTGATCCCGGCGCACCCGCTGGCGCTGACTTCCGACCGGAAGCTGGACGAGGAACGCCAGCGTGCGTTGACTCGGTACTACCTGGACGCCGGCGCCGGCGGGGTGGCGGTGGGCGTGCACACCACGCAGTTCGCCATCCACGACCCGGCGGTCGGGCTGTACCGGCCGGTGCTCGAGCTGGCGGCCGAGGAGCTGCGTGGGGCCGACCCGTCGGTGATCAAGGTTGCCGGGGTGCTCGGGCCGACCGGGCGGGCGGTCCGGGAGGCGGAGCTGGCCGCCGGGCTGGACTACGACCTGGCGCTGGTCGCGGCCAGTTCCTGGGGGGACGTTCCGGAGCCGGAGGTGTTGGCCGGGTTGCGGGCGGTGGGCGAGGTGCTGCCGGTGTTCGGCTTCTACCTGCAGCCGGCGGTGGGCGGCCGGGCGTTCGGCGTCCCGTTCTGGCGTGAGCTGGCTTCGCTGCCGGCCGTTCGGGCGATCAAGATCGCGCCGTTCGACCGGTACCGCACGCTGGACGTGGTACACGGGGTCCTCGCGTCCGGCCGGGCCGGGGAGGTCGCGCTCTACACCGGCAACGACGACGCGATCGTGGCCGACCTGGTCACCCCGCTGCCCGGGGGTGCCCGGATCGTCGGTGGGCTGCTCGGCCAGTTCGCTGTGTGGACGGCCGGCGCGGTGGCGCTGCACGCCCGGATCCGCCGGCTGGTCACGGCGGGTGAGCCGATTCCGGCGGACCTGTTGGAGCTGGGGGCGCAGCTCACCGACGCCAACGCGGCGGTGTTCGACGCGGCGAACGGCTTCCGCGGTTGCATCCCGGGCATCCACGAGGTGCTGGTCCGGGAGGGTGTGCTGGCCGGCCGCTGGTGCCTGGATCCACAAGAAGATCTTTCGCCAGGTCAGCTGGCCGAGATCGACAGGGTCTGGCGGGCCTACCCCCGGCTGCGCGGCTGACCCGCCCTGAGAGGATGGGCCTCCTTAACATTCGGAGGTGCCCCGCGTGTTACCCGTCGAGCTCCCGGAGAACTGGTGGCGCCTGGACGCGGCGCTCGGCCGGTACCGCGGCGCCTTGATCGGCGGCGTCGCGTTCGCCTTTCTCTCCGCGCTGTACGTGGTCGACCTGGTGTCCGGGTACGACCGGGTGCCCGGCGACGTGGTGGCCGCCGGGGTGCGGCTGGGCGGGCTGGGCGCGGCCGAGGCCGAACAGACCCTGCGCGCGGCACTGGCGCCCAGACTGACCAAGCCGGTGGAACTGGTCGCCGGGACGGAACGCGGCGAGCTCGACCCGCTGGCCGCCGGGCTCGAGGTGGACTGGCCGGCCACCGTCGCTCGCGCGATGGACCAGCCGGTGAACCCGTTCACCCGGATCGGCTCGTTGTTCGGCGACCGGGAGGTCGGCGTGGTCAGCCGGGTGGACGACGTCCGCGCCGGCGCCGCGCTGGACCAGCTCGGCCAGCGGGTGGGCAAGCCGCCGGTGGAGGGGTCGGTGCGGTTCACCGGGCTGACGCCGGTACCCGTGTACCCGACCGGCGGGCACCAGTTGGACCTGCCCGGTGCCGTGCGAGCGGTCGCCGACCGGTGGCTGGCCGGTGCGCCGGTCTCGCTGCCGGTGGTGGACCAACCCGCGACGGCCAGCGCCGCCGACGTCGACCGGCTGGTCGCCGAGGTGGCCGGGCCGGCGGTGTCCGGCCCGCTGACCCTGGTCGGGGACGGCGCCCGGGCCACCCTGGAGCCCTCGGAGATCGCGGCGGCGCTGCGCTTCCGGGTGGACGGCGCGCGCGGCCTGGTGCCGGACCTGGACCTGGACGTGGTGCGCAGGGCGGTGTCCGGGCCGCTGGCCGCCACCGACCGGCCCGGGCGGGACGCGTCGATCGGGTTCTCCGCCGGCGCGCTGACCGTGGTGCCCGCCCAGGACGGCCGGGTGATCGACTACCCGGCGACCTTCCGTGACCTCGGCGGGGTGTTGTCCCGCACCGACGGGCCCCGCGAGCTCACCGTGGTCTACCAGGCCCAGCCGGCTCGCGTCACGACCGAGGAACTGCGCAAGGTGCTGGACGCCGGGGAGATGAGCACCTTCACCACCGGCGGGTTCGCCGCCGACTCCGGCCGCAACATCCGGCGCGCCGCCGAGATGATCAACGGCAAGGTGGTTCGGCCGGGGCAGACGTTCAGCCTGAATGGGGCGACCAACCCGCGCAACGCGGCGAACGGCTTCGTGGAGGCCGGCATCATCGAGGACGGCGAGCCGGCGCGCGGCATCGGCGGCGGGGTGTCGCAGGTGGCCACCACGCTGTTCAACGCGGCCTACTTCGCCGGCATGGTGGACATCGAGCACAAGGAGCACAGCTACTACATCAGTCGCTACCCGGTCGCCCGGGAAGCCACCGTGTTCAATGACGTGATCGACGTGAAGTTCCGCAACGACACCCCGGGCGCCGTGGTGATCCGCACGATCTGGACCCCGTCCTCGCTCACCGTGAAGCTGCTCGGCACCAAGGTCTACGAGGTCAGCTCGGCCACCGGCGCCCGGCGCAACCAGACCTCGCCGGACTCGCACAGCAGCGACAGCGACTCCTGCAAGCCCAGCAAGGGCGCGCCCGGTTTCACCGCCACCGACACCCGCACCCTGCGCGACCTGCGCTCCGGCGAGGTGCGCTCGGAGACCCGCACCGTCACCTACCGCCCGTCCCCCACCATCACCTGCGACGGCGACGACGATGACGACGAAGATGACGACGACGAGGACTGACACCCCCACCCACCTGATTCAGTCACTTCAGCACGCTGATTCAGTGACTCCAGCAGGCTGATTCAGTTACTTCTGGCGCGGGCGGCGGGTCAGGGTGAGGTAGGCGAAGATGCCGGCCACCGCCAGGGTGGCCAGGCCCAGGACGCCGACGCGGAAACCCAGTGAACCGCCACCGGCGAGCGTCCAACCCAGTGCGGCGACCGAGGAGCCCATGGTCATCGCCACCGAGCGGGCGGTCATGCTGGCCCCGCCGGCCGAGCCGGCCATTCCGGGCGGAGCGGCGCCGAGGGTGGCGGTGTTGACCGCCGTGTTGAACAGGCCGGCACCCACCCCGAACAGCGCCAGGCGCCAGCCCAGGTCGACCAGTGAGGCCCCGGCGTCGAGGGACAGCATGGAGAGCATGCCGGCCACGCTCAGCGCGGCGCCGGTGGCGATCACCAGGCGCGGGCCGAACCGGTCGGTGAGCAACCCGGCCAGCGGGGAGGTCGGCGCGATCGCGCCGATGTAGCAGAGCAGCGCCAACCCGGTGGTCTCCGGGCTGCCGTGCAGCACGTCGGCGATGAAGTAGGGGAGCAGGAAGAACAGCAGGCCGGCGGACAGGCTCATGGTGAACAGGGTGACCAGCGTGCCGCCGAACGCGGGCCGGCGGACCAGGGCGACCATCGGCCGCGCGCTGGCCAGCCGGCTCCAGCCGACCGCCAGCCCGATGCCGAGCGCGGCCAGCCCGGCGGCGAGCACGGGCCGGGTGGCGAACTTGTCGAACGCCACCAGCAGCCCGGTCACCGCTCCGCCGAGCAGTGCCGCCTCGCGCACCAGCGAACGGTCCGGCACCGGCAGCCCCCGTCCACCACCGGTGGGCACCGTGCGCGCGCCCAACCACAGCACCGCGACCAGCAGCGGCAGCTTGATCAGGAAGACCGCGCGCCAGCCCAGCTCGCTGGCCACCAGCCCGCCGATGGGCGCCCCGGCCACCCCGCCCAGGGTCATGATCATGATGATGTAGCCGATCGCGCTGCCCCGCTGGTTCTCCCGCACCGAGCAGGTGATCAGCGGCATGTACACGCACACGATCAACCCGCCGGCCAACCCCTGGAGCACCCGGGTGGCCAGCAACAGCGGCATGGTGGGCGCGAGGGCGGACAGCACGCTGGCCACGCCGACACCGGCCATGGAGGCGAGGAACGCGGCGCGCACTCCCGCCCGGTCGGCCCACCGACCGGCCGGGATGGCGATGGCGGCCATGGGCAGCGAGTACGCCAGCAGCACCCACGCGGTGGTCGCCGGGCTGGCGCCGAGGTCGGCGCCGATGCTGGGCAGGGCGACGGCGGAGATGGTCATCTCCGAGGTCACCACCAGCATGCCCAGACCCAGCGCCACCACCGGCGCCCACCGCGTCCGGGTCAGCCCACCCGGCTCCCTCACTGCCTCGGTCGTCATGCACCAGACGCTAGAACCTCAACTAACGTAGAGGTCAAGCTCCGGCCAGCGCGCGCACCTCGGCCGGTACCTCGGCCGAGCCGGCCAGCGGGCGGGCGGCGACCAGCGTGGCGGCGGCCGCCCGGTCCAGCCCGGCCTCCTCGGCCAGCACCCGCAGCGCGAACGCCGGGGGCAACCGGTCGAACCAGCGCGCCGCCAACCCGGCCCGGCCGTGCGCGGACATGTCGCCGTACAGGCGCAGCCGCGCCATCCCGCCGTCGGGGTACACGTCCAGCCGGACGAGCTCCACCTCCGGCCCGCCGGGCAGCCGGAACCGGTGCCGGGTGTCTGGCTGCAGCCGCTGGCGGGGGAGCAGCTCGACCCACTCGGACGACCCGGGGACGCGCCCCCGCAGGCTGGCCCAGCCCGGGGCGTTGCCGACGAAGTGGCTGGTGTCCAACTCGGCCAGGCGCACCGAGCCCGGCCCGGCCAGCCGCACCTCGACGTAGTCGTTGGCGTCGTCGCGCCGGCGCGCGGTCTCCCAGCCCTCGCCCATGACCGCGGCGCGGCCGGGGGAGATCAGGTTGCGCGGCGACGAGTAGAACATGTTGCTGCACCCGACCACGTCGCCGCCGTTCTCCAGCGCCGCCAGGTCCACCGCGCCGGCGCTCAGGAAGCGCGGGTCGGCCACCGGCTCGCCGTGCACCCGCAGCCGGGCCACCCCGCCGTCCGGGAAGATGTTCAGCCGCACATGGGTGACGTACCGGTCGGCGGCTGTGTCGATCACGTCGAACGGGTTGCGGCTGTCGCCCTTCACCCCCGACCGCGCGACCAGCTCGAACCAGTCCGCGTCGGACAGCTCGGCCGGCGACGGGTGGCCGTCCACCGCCGCGCCCTCGACCGAGATCTCCGGCGGGTAGTTGCCGGTGAAGAACGCGGTGTCCACCACCACGCCGTGCACCACGCCGGGCAGGCCCAGGCGCACGATCGCCCAGTCGTGCCCCGGTTCACGCCGCCGCCGGGTCTCCCAGCCGTCGTACACCTGGCCCTTGTGGCCGAACGTGTAGACCGAGTGGGAGGGGTCTTCCGGCTTGATCAGGTTCTCCCGCTCGGCGAACAGCTCGTCGTTCGCGGCGACCACGCTGCCGCCCAGCCGGCGGGAGGCAAGGTCGACGAGGCGGGTGAACTCGGTCATTGATCTCCTTCGGTCTGCTGAAGTGACTGAATCACCGTGCTGAAGTGACTGAATCGGCGTGGGTTAGAGCGCCGGCGTTGGGGGCGGTGGGGGCGCCTCGGAGGTAGGTGGCGCGGACCTGGCCGGTGACCTCGCGGTTCGCGTAGGGGGTTACCGGGTGGCGGTGGCGGAGGGCGGCCGGGTCGATGGTCCAGGTTGTGTCGGGGGCGAAGACGCAGAGGTCGGCCTGGCGGTCCACCGCGATGAGGCCCCGGTCGGTCAGGCCGGTGAGGGCGGCGGGGGCCGACGCCATCCAGCGGGTCACCTCGGTCAGGGGGACGCCGCGTTTTGCCGCCTCGGTCCAGACCACGGGGAGGCTCAGTTGCAGGGAGGCCACTCCGCCCCAGGCGGCGGCGAAGTCGCCGGCGTCCAGGAGCTTGAGCTCCGGGGTGCAGGGTGAGTGGTCGGAGACCACCATGTCGATATCCCCGGCGCGCAGCGCGTCCCACAGCCGTGACCGGTTGGCGTCGTCCCGGATCGGTGGGCAGCACTTGAACTGGGTCGCCCCGTCCGGCACCTCCTCGGCGCGCAGGGTCAGGTAGTGCGGGCAGGTCTCCACGGTGAGGGGCAATCCGGCGGAACGGGCGGCCCGGATCGCCGGCAACGCCGACGCGGAGGACAGGTGCACGATGTGCGTGCGGCAACCGGTGCGCCGGGCGGTGTCCAGCAGCAGCGCGATGGCGCTGTCCTCGGCGGCCGCCGGGCGGGACGCCACGAAGTCCGCGTACCGCCGCGCTCCGCCGGTCGGCAGAGACGGTGCGGCGGCCAACACCGCCTCGTCCTCGGCGTGCGCGATCAGCAGGCCGCCGAAGGAGGCGATCTCGGTCATCGCCTCGAGCAGCCCGGCCGGGTCCAGCGGCGGGAACTCGTCCACCCCGGACGGCAGCAGGAAGCACTTGAACCCGACCACCCCGGCGTCGTGCAGCGCCCGCAGCTCGCCCGCGTTGCCGGGCACCGCGCCGCCCCAGAACGCCACGTCCACCCAGGGTTGGGCCGCGGCGGCGGCCGCCCGCTTCACCGCCAGCGAGGGCACGTCCACGGTGGCCGGGATGCTGTTCAGCGGCATGTCCACGATGGTGGTGACCCCGCCGGCGGCCGCGGCGGCGGTGGCCGTGGCGTAGCCCTCCCACTCGGTGCGGCCCGGCTCATTGACGTGCACGTGCGCGTCCACCAGCCCGGGCAGCAGCACCTCGTCGTCGGCCAGGGTGACGGCCGAGGCGGCGGCCAGCGGCGGCGCGGACAGGGGCACGATCGCCGCGATCCGGCCGTCCGCCACACCCACCTGGACGGCTCGCTCGCCGCCCGGGAGGACCGCCCGCGCGGCCCGGAACACCAGATCCAGCACTAGCTCGCTAGCTCCTCGAACTCGGTGACGTTGTCCAGCTCGGTGCCCATCGAGATGTTGGTGATGCGCTCCAGTATCACCTCTACCACCACCGGCACCCGGTGCAACGCCATCAGCTCCTTCGCCTCGGCGAACGCCTCCGCCAGCCGCGACGCCTCGGTCACCCGGATCGCCTTGCAACCCAGGCCCTCGGCGACCCGCACGTGGTCCACCCCGTAGTCGGCGGTCTCCGGCGAGTTGACGTTCTTGAACGACAGCTGCACCGCGTAGTCCATGTCGAACGCCCGCTGCGCCTGCCGGATCAGCCCGAGGTAGGCGTTGTTCACCACCACGTGCAGGTAGGGCAGGTTGAACTGGGCGCCGACCGCCAGCTCCTCGATCATGAACTGGAAGTCGTAGTCACCGGACAGCGCCACCACCGGCCGGGAGGGGTCGTCCGCGACCACGCCCAGCGCGGCCGGCGCGGTCCAGCCCAGCGGCCCGGCCTGGCCGCAGTTGATCCAGTGCCGGGGGTGGTACACGTGCAGGAACTGCGCGGCGGCGATCTGGGACAGCCCGATCGCGGTCACGTACCGCACGTCCCGGCCGAACGCCGCGTTCATCTCCTGGTAGACCCGCTGCGGCTTGATCGGTTTGTCGTCGAAGTCGGTGCGCCGGTGCAGGGTGCGCTTGCGCTCCGCGCATTCCCCCGCCCAGGAGGACCAGTCCGGCAGCTGCCCGGAGCCCTTGCGTGCGTGCGCCACCTCGAGCAGCTGGGTCAGCGCGGCCTTGGCGTCGGACGCGATGCCGTAGTCCGGGGCGAAGACCCGGCCGATCTGGGTGGGCTCGATGTCGATGTGCACGAACCGCCGGCCCTCGGTGTAGGTGTCCAGGCCGCCGGTGTGCCGGTTGGCCCACCGGTTGCCGATGCCCAGCACCAGGTCGGACTCGAGCAGCGTGGCGTTGCCGTAGCGGTGCGCGGTCTGCAGCCCGGCCATGCCGGCCATCAGCGGGTGGTCGTCCGGGATGGCGCCCCAGCCCATCAGCGTGGGGATCACCGGCACCCCGGTGACCTCGGCGAACGCCACCAGCTCGCGCGCGGCGTCGGCGTTGATGATGCCGCCGCCGGCCACGATCACCGGACGCTCGGCGCCGGCCAGCAGGTCGAACGCCTTCTCCGCCTGCGCCCTGCTGGCCGCCGGCCGGTACACCGGCAGTGGCTGGTAGGTGTCCGGGTCGAAGTCGATCTCGGACAGCTGCACGTCCAGCGGCAGGTCGATGAGCACCGGGCCGGGACGGCCGGAGCGCATCAGGTGGAACGCCTGCTGGAACGCCCCGGGCACCTGGGCCGGCTCCAGCACGGTCATGGCCATCTTGCACAGCGGCTTGGCGATCTCCGAGATGTTGACCGCCTGGAAGTCCTCCTTGTGCAGCCGCGCCCGGGGCGCCTGCCCGGTGATGCACAGGATCGGGATGGAGTCGGCGGCGGCCGAGTACATCCCCGTGATCATGTCGGTGCCGGCCGGCCCGGAGGTGCCGATGCACACGCCGATGTTGCCGGCCCGGGCCCGGGTGTACCCCTCGGCCATGTGCGAGGCGCCCTCCACGTGCCGGGCCAGCACGTGCCGGATCCCGCCGTGGGCCTTCATCGCGGAGTAGAGCGGGTTGATCGCGGCGCCCGGAACGCCGAAGGCCTGCGTTGCGCCCTCGCGTTCCAGGATGGCGACGGCGGCGTCGACGGCGCGCATCTTCGGCATCTTTTTAGGTCCCTTCTCGACCGGAGAGACGTTCGACGCCGCGCAGCAGCGCGGAGTGGTCCAGCCCGCCGTCGCCGACCGCGAGGGCGGACGCCATCAGCTGGGCGACCAGCGCGCCGACCGGCAGCACCACGCCGGCCTCGCGGGCCGCGCTGTTCACGATGCCCATGTCCTTGTGGTGCAGCTCGATGCGGAAGCCGGGAGGGAACTCGCCGGACAGCATGTTGCCCTTCTTCTGGTTCAGCACCGCCGACCCGGCCAGCCCGCCGCCGAGCACCTCCAGCGCCGACTCCAGGTCCACCCCGTACGCCCGCAGGAAGGTGACCGCCTCGGCCAGGGCCTGGATGTTGCTGGCCACGATCAGCTGGTTGGCCGCCTTGACCGTCTGCCCGGCGCCGTTCGGCCCGACGTGCACCACGGTCTTGCCCACCGCGTCGAACACCGGCCGGGCGGCGGCGAAGTCCTCCGCCGCGCCGCCGACCATGATGGACAGTGCGGCGTTCTTCGCGCCCGCCTCGCCGCCGGACACCGGGGCGTCCAACAGCCGGAAGCCGGCGGCGCGGGCCTGCTCGGCCAGCTCGGTGGTCACGTCCGGGCGGATACTGGAGAAGTCGATGACCAGCGTGCCCGGCTTGGCGTGCGCGAACACCCCGTCCTCGCCGGCCAGCACCGCCCGCACGTCCGGCGAGTCCGGCACCATGATCGCGACGATGTCCGCATCCCGCACCGCGTCCGCGATCGACGGCGCGCCTCGGCCCCCCGCCTCCACCAGAGGCTGCGCCTTCGCCGCCGTGCGGTTGTACCCCACGACGTCGAACCCGGCCTTCACCAGGTGTCCCGCCATCGGCCCGCCCATGATCCCGAGCCCGATGAATCCAACGGTGGTCATATGCACCTCCGGTGCCTGTGAGTGAGAAGTGTGGCTATAGCCATACTTCTCACTCACGGGTGCTGGCGGAGCCAGGCGAGGCTGGCTTCGGTGGTTGTGGTCGGCTTGTATTCGAGGCCTACCCAGCCGGTGTAGCCGCGGGTGGTCAGGGCGGCCAGGTGGGTTGTCAGGTTCAGGTCGCCGGTGCCGGGCTCGCCGCGGCCGGGGGCGTCGGCGATCTGCACGTGGGCCACCCGGTCGCCGTACTCGGCGATCGCCTTGTCCAGGTCGTCGCCGTTGGTGGCCAGGTGGTAGAGGTCGCACAGGAAGCCGAGGGCGCGCACGCCGGTCTCCGAGGCGACGCGGTCGATCACCGCGATGGCGTCGGCGGCGGTGCGCAGCGGGTAGCGGGGCGCGCCGCTGACCGGCTCGATCAGCACGGTGCCGCCGATCCGCGCGGCGGCCCGGCCGGCCTCGGCCAGGTTGGCCACCGCCAGCTCGTCCTGCTCGTTGGGGTCGATCCCGTCGACCCGGTTGCCGTACAGCGCGTTGAACGCCCGGCAGCCCAGCCGCTCGCCGATGCCGACGGTGATGTCGATGTTGTCCCGGAACTCCGCCGCCCGCGCCGGCCAGGACACCGCGCCCCGGTCGCCGGCCGGCATGTCGCCGGCGAAGAAGTTCAGCCCGACCAGCTGGACGCCGGCGTCGGTGATCGCGCTGGTGAAGGCGTCCACGTCCCGGTCGGAGGGGACCGCCTCGCCGAACGGCCACCAGAACTCCACCGCGGTGAACCCGGCGGCGGCCGCCGCGGCCGGCCGTTGCAGCAGCGGGAGCTCGGTGAACAGCATGGACAGGTTCGCCTCGTACCGTGGCGTCACGATCCGCGCCTTTCCGTATTATGGAAGTATCTTTCTGCTTTACGAAAGTACCGCGAAACCCGTTGCCGGGTCAAGGGTGCCGGCGGCCGTCCAATTGCAGACGGAAGCCGTCAGTAATAGCGTGCGGAGCATGGCCTTCACCTTCAGCGAAGAACACGCCGCCCTGCGCGCGGCGGTGGCGGAGTTCCTCGCCGACCACAGCGACGAGGCGGCGGTGCGCGCCCTCGCGGAGACCGGGCGCGGCATGGACCCGAAGGTGTGGCGGGCGCTGGCCGAGCAGCTCGGCGCGGTCGGGCTGGCCGTGCCGGAGCAGTACGGCGGGTCCGGTGCCGGGCCGGTCGAGCTGGCGGTGGTGGCCGAGCAGCTGGGGCGGGCGTTGTTCTGCGGTCCGTACCTGTCCAGTGCGGTGTTTGCCAGCACGCTGCTGGTGGAGCTGGCCGACGACTCAGCCAACCGGGACCTGCTGCCGGCACTGGCCGGCGGCGAGCGCACCGCCACGGTGGCTCTGGACGAAGGCACCGGCGACTGGGACCCGGCCAGCTCCTCGACAGCGGCCGAGCGAGGCGCGGACGGCTGGACGGTCAGCGGGGAGAAGCGCTACGTGCTCGACGGTGCCCACGCGGACACGCTGCTCGTGGTCACCCAGGGGGCGCGGGTGTTCGCCGTCGACCGCACCGCCCCCGGCGTCACCACCACCCCACTGGCCACCCTGGACGGCACCCGTAAGTTGGCCGACGTCAGCCTGAGGAACGCACCCGCCCGCCCGCTCGCGCCGGACGGCGACCACGGGCGGGCGGTCCGGCGAGCGCTGGACACCACCGCGGTGATGCTGGCCGCCGAGCAGGCCGGCGGGGCGCGCGCCGCGCTGGACATGGCGGTGGAGTACGCCAAGCAGCGCTACCAGTTCGGCCGCCCGATCGGCAGCTTCCAGGCGGTCAAGCACATGTGCGCGGAGCTCCTGGTGGACGTCGAGTCGGCCTACTCGGCCGCCTACTACGCGGCCTGGGCACTGGCGGACAGCGCGGACAACGCCGAGGAGGCGACCAGCCTGGCCGCCGCGTTCTGCTCGGACGCCTTCGTGCGGGCGGCCAGCGACAACATCCAGATCCACGGCGGCATCGGGTTCACCTGGGAACACCCGGCGCACCTCTACCTGCGCCGGGCGCGCGGCGGCGCCCGGCTGCTCGGCTCGGCGAACACCCATCGAGAGCGCTACCTGCGGGAGGTGACCGCCTGATGGGCACCCGCGAGGAGGCCAGGGCGTGGCTGGCCGAGAACTGGGACCCGGCGGACCGGCAGGGCTGGCTGGCCAAAGTGGTCGACGCCGGCTACGCGGTGCCGCGCTGGCCCCGGGAGGCGCACGGGTTGGGCCTCACCGACGCCGAGGCGACCGCGATCGAGGAGGAGTTCCGCGCCGCCGGCGCCCCCGGCGCCGGCCAGGACCGCACCAACCTGTGGGCCAACACGCTGCTCGCCTACGGCACCAAAGAGCTCCAGGGCGAGCTGCTGCGTCCGCTGCTGGAGAACCGGGTGGGCATGTGCCTGCTCTACTCCGAGCCCGGCGCCGGTTCCGACCTGGCCGGGGTGCGCACGCGCGCGGTGCCCGACGGTGAGGAGTACGTGGTGAATGGCCAGAAGGTGTGGACGTCCATGGCCGCCGAGGCGGACTACGGGATGCTCATCGCCCGCACCGACCCCGAGCAGCCCAAGCACCGGGGGCTCAGCTTCTTCTTCCTGCCCATGAAGCAGCCCGGCGTCCAGGTCCGGCCGCTGCGCCAGATGACCGGCGAGGCGCACTTCAACGAGGTCTTCCTGACCGACGCGCGGGTGCCGGCGGCGAACATGCTGGGCGCCCCCGGGGACGGCTGGCGGGTGCTGATGACCGCGCTGGCCGTCGAGCGGGTGATGATGGGCGAGGTCAACGCCGGCGTGATCACCCGGAGCGGGGGCGGCGGCGAGGCCGACCTGGTCGAGCTGGCCCGCCGGCACGGCCGGCTGGACGACCCGGTGCTGCGCCAGGACCTGTCCCGGCTGCTCATGCTGCGCGCGGTGAACCGGTGGAACAACCAGCGGGTGCAGGCGGAGGTCAAGCAGGGCGGGTCGGGATCCGCGGTGTCCATCGGCAAGCTGCTGATGTCCCGGATCGTGCACGAGACCGGCCGGGTGCAGACCGAGATCGTCGGCCCGGCGGCGCTGCTGGAGGGCGAGGAGAACCCGGACGGCGACGCGGCCAACTTCGCCGCGCTGAACGCCTTCTTCACCTCCATCGGCGGCGGAACCGACCAGGTGCAGCGCAACATCGTGGGGGAGCGGGTACTCGGCCTGCCCCGGGAGCCCGAGGTGGACCGCGGCGTGCCGTTCAGCCAGATCCGCCACTCTGGCTGACTGCCGGGGTGAGCTATCTCATGAGAAGCTCTTGACGGACCATCGGACCCGACCTAACCTTTTCGTCTGCGGGAAGTTTGTTTCCGCAACACGGAATTAACAGTTCTACAGCACGCCACGTAGCATCACCGCCGCGTAGCAGCGACGCACTCGGCCCGGCCCCTCTGACGGCCGGCACCGCTGCCACTCGGAATTGGCGGCCACCTGGCACGGAAAAACTCGGCATTGCGGCCGGACCGGACCCGATGGCTAGTGGACGGCCGCCAACTTCTGGGGTGATACAGCGATGGCTCGATCAGCCTCCAGCAAGACCGACCAGCCCAAAACGCATGGCCGCCGGCACCCGGTGGACCAGATGCTTCCGGTGCCCAAGCTCGCGGTCTACGGGTTCCAGCACGTGCTGGCCTTCTACGCCGGCGCGGTCATCGTGCCGATCCTGCTGGCCAGCGCCATCGGCCTGTCCGAGCAGCAGCTCATCCACCTGATCAACGCGGACCTGTTCACCTGCGGCATCGCCTCGATCATCCAGGCCCAGGGGTTCTGGAAGGTGGGCGTGCGGCTGCCGCTGCTGCAGGGCGTCACGTTCACGGCGGTGTCCCCGATGATCGCCATCGGGATGGCGGCCGGCGGCGGCACCGACGGCCTGCTGGTGATCTACGGCTCGGTCATCGTGGCCGGCCTGGCCACCTTCCTGATCGCGCCCTGGTTCGGGCGGCTGATCAAGTACTTCCCGCCGGTGGTGACCGGTTCGGTGATCACCATCATCGGCATCGCGCTGCTCCCGGTGGGCGCGCTGGACGCGGTGGGCGGCGGCGCCGCGAAGGACCCGACCAACGGCCGCTACCTGGCCTACGCGCTGGGCACGCTGGCCCTGATCGTCATCATGCAGCGGATCTTCCGGGGCTTCCTGGCCACCATCGCGGTGCTGGCCGGTCTGGTGGTCGGCACGCTGGTGGCCTGGGCGCTGGGTGACGCGCACTTCGACGCCGTGGCCGGCTCCGCGTGGGTGGGGGTGACCTCGCCGTTCTACTTCGGCCTGCCCAAGTTCAGCATCGCGGCCATCATTTCCATGATCGTGGTCATGCTGATCACCGCCGTGGAGACCACCGGTGACGTGTTCGCCACCGGTGAGATCGTGGACAAGAAGGTGGGCCGGGAGGACATCTCCCGGGCGCTGCGCGCGGACGGCCTGGCCACCACGCTCGGCGGCGTCCTCAACTCGTTCCCGTACACCTGTTTCGCGGAGAACGTCGGGCTGGTCCGGCTGACCCGGATCAAGAGCCGGTACGTGGTCGTCGCGGCCGGCGTGATCATGATCCTGCTCGGGATGCTGCCCAAGGCCGGGGCGATCGTGGCCGGCATCCCGCACCCGGTGCTGGGCGGCGCGGCGCTGGCCATGTTCGCCACGGTCGCCGTGGTCGGCATCCAGACGCTGTCCCGGGTGGACTTCAACGACCACCGCAACATCGTCATCGTGGGCACCAGCCTGGGGCTGGCCATGCTGGTCACCGCGCAGCCGGACATCGCCAAGGCGGTGCCGGAGTGGGCACAGATCATCCTGGGCAGCGGGATCACCCTGGGCAGCCTCACCGCCATCCTGCTGAACATCCTGTTCCACCACGTGGGCAAGGGGCGGGGCGCGGCGGTCGCCGGCACGCCGGGACACGGCGAGATCCGGCTGAACCGGGTCAACGAGATGAGCCAGGAGGAGTTCGTCGCCGCGTTCGGGCAGCTCTTCCAGGGGCCAGTGTGGGCGGCGGAGAACGCGTACACCCGCCGCCCGTACGCCGACACCCAGGCGTTGCGCCGGGCGTTCCAGGACGCGCTGTTCGGCGCCACCCCCGAGCAGCAGCGGGACCTGATGACCCACTACCCGGCGCTCGGCTCGGCGGCCGTGGCCGAGGGCGAGACCGGGCAGATGTCCGCGCGCGACCAGGCCACCGTCGGGCTGACCCGGCTGGCCGACGAGGACTCCGACGAGTTCCTCCGGGTGACCGGGGAGTACGAGCGGAAGTTCGGCTTCCCGCTGATCGTCTGTGTGCGGGACATGCACAGCCGGGAGGAGATCCTGCACCAGGGGGAGATCCGGCTGCACAACTCGCCGGCCCAGGAGCACGCCGCCGCGCTGATCGAGATCGCCAAGATCGCCAGCCACCGGTTCGACGACCTGGTGGCCGGCGCCAACCCCATCCACGCCGCACGATTGCAACGGTTCGAGAACCTCTGATGAAGTTGACCGATTTCAATGCCTTGCCGGAGAGCAAGGCGCGACACGCCCTGTTCGCCTGCTGCGGCTCACCGGCCTGGACCCGGCGGGTGGCCGCCGCCCGGCCCTACTCCTCGGACGCGGAACTGTTCGCCGCCGCCGAGCGGGCGCTGGCCGAGCTCTCCGAGGCGGAGATCGACCACGCCCTGGACGGGCACCCCCGGATCGGCGAGCGCCGGGACGCGGACCAGGTCTCGGCCCGTGAGCAGGCCGCCGTCACGGTGGCCGGGGACGACGTGAAACGGGCCATCGCCGAGGGCAACCGGGACTACGAGGCCCGGTTCGGGCAGGTCTACCTGGTGGCGGCCAGCGGCCGTTCCCCGGAGGAACTGCTGGCCGACCTGCGTCACCGGTTGGACAACGACCCGGCGACCGAACGCAAAGTGCTGCGCTCCGAGCTGGCCAAGATCAACCGGATCCGGCTGGGTCAGCTGATCGAGGGGGAGAAATGACGCTATGGCTCTGCGCACATATACGCAACACCGGCCGGGGCTCGACCGGGAGGGCGGTTCGGTGAGCGGCATCACCACGCACGTGTTGGATACGGCGCTGGGCCGCCCGGCGGCCGGCGTCCCGGTCCGGCTGGAACGAGTGGACCGCTCGGACTTCGGCGACGGCAAGCCGCTGGCCTCGGCGGTCACCGACGCGGACGGCCGGGTGCGGGACTTCGGCCTGGCCACGCTGACCGCGGGCGACCACCGGCTGGTGTTCGCCACCGCCGCCTACTTCGCGGCGACCGGGCAGCGCGGGTTCTACCCGGAGGTGTCGATCACCTTCACGGTCACCGAGCCCGGCGAGCACCACCACGTGCCGCTGCTGCTGAGCCCGTTCGCCTACTCCACCTACCGAGGGAGCTGATCATGTCCAAGATCGTGCTTGGCCCGAACCAGTACGGCAAGGCGGAGAACCGGGTGGTGCGGATCTACCGGGACACCGCCGAGCACGAGATCCGCGACGTGAACGTGACCACCGCGCTGCGCGGCGACTTCGCCGCCGCACACACCCACGGCGACCAGCGCGACGTGCTGCCCACCGACACACAGAAGAACACCTGCTACGCCTACGCCAAGGAAAAGGGCATCGGCGAGATCGAGGACTACGCGCTGGACCTGGCCCGCCACTTCGTCACCGACATCGAGCCGGTCACCGGTGCGCGCGTGGTGGTGGAGGAGTACGGCTGGCAGCGGTTGAGCGAGCACGCCTTCGTCCGCGCCGGCCAGGAGGTACGCACCGCCCAGGTGACGTTGGAAAACGACCGGGAATGGGTGGTGTCGGGCCTGAAGGACCTGACCGTGCTGAAGTCCACCGGCTCGGAGTTCCACGGCTTCCTGCGCGACGGCTACACCACGCTCGCCGAGACCAGGGACCGGATCATGGCCACCTCCCTGGTGGCCCGCTGGCGGTACCTGCACACCGACGTGGACTGGGGCAAGGCCTACGCGGACATCCGGAGCATCCTGCTCGCCCGGTTCGCCGAGGTGCACAGCCTGGCCCTGCAGCAGACGCTCTGGGAGATGGGCAAGGGAGTGCTGGAGGCGCACTCCGAGGTGGCCGAGGCGATGCTGTCCGCACCCAACAAGCACCACTTCGCGGTCGACCTCTCACCGTTCGGCCTGGACAACCCGAACGAGGTGTTCCACGCCGACGACCGGCCCTACGGCTTGATCGAATGCAACGTGACCCGGGATGACGCGCCCGACGCCGGGCCGGCCTGGCAGACCGTAGCGGGGTTGTCGTAGATGCCTTGCTCTGCGCACATATATGCAACACGGGGTACCACGATCGCGCCGACCTGCGTCGAGTTCATCCCGAGAGACGTTCGATCAAGGGAAACGGTCTCTCATGATGAGCTCGGTGGGCCGAAAGCGGGGGAAGCGCCATTTGCATCCCGGACGGACCCGCGCGACCGGCGGAACTGGGCAGCGGCGCCGGAAGCGGTTGGTCACCCGGGGGTGATCGTCATCTGTGGCGGTTCAGCCTCGATTTTCGCGGTTACACCGCCACTAACGGTGATCAAGGCCGGCACATCGCGGCCTCACCCAAGCACTCCTGTCACGGAATCGGTGATCTAGATGGAGTTCCTGCAACCGTCCACCCTGGGCGAGGCCCTGGAGGCCAAGGCCGCGCACCCGGACGCGGTGCCCATCGCGGGTGGCACCGACGTCATGGTGGAGATCAACTTCGACAAACACCGGCCCTCCGCGCTGCTGGACCTGAACCGGGTCGGCGAGCTGGCCGAGTGGGCGCCCGACAACGGGCACATCCGGCTGGGCGCCGGGGTGAGCTACGCGCGGGTGATCAATGAGCTGCCCGGCAAGCTGCCCGGGCTGGCGATGGCCGCGCGCACCGTGGGCTCGCCGCAGATCCGCAACCGGGGCACCGTGGGCGGCAACCTCGGCGCGGCTTCGCCGGCCGGCGACTCGCACCCGGCACTCCTGGCCGCCGGCGCGGTCGTCGAGGCCGCCTCGGTGCGCGGGTCACGGCGGATCCCGATCGACGAGTTCTTCACCGGGGTGAAACGGAACGCGCTGGCGCCGGACGAGCTGATCACCGCCGTGCTGGTCGAGTCGGCGAGCGGCCCGCAGCAGTTCTGCAAGATCGGCACCCGGAACGCGATGGTGATCGCGGTGTCCGCGTTCGGCCTTGCTCTGCATTCAGAAGAGCGCACGGTGGGCGCCGGCATCGGCTCCGCCGCACCCACGCCCCGGAGGGCCACCGACGCGGAGCGGTGGCTGGCCGGCGCACTGGCCGACGGCGGCCACTGGGACTCGAAAACCGCCCTGCCGCCGGCTTTGCTGGCCGAGTTCGCCAACCGGGTACGCGCCGCCGCATCGCCCATCGACGACGTGCGGGGCAGCGCGGCCTACCGGCTGCACTCGCTGGCCGTGATGGCCCGGCGCGCGCTCGCCTGGGCCTGGGCCGACTACCAGAACGGGGGAGACTGACATGCGTATCCGGCTGACGGTGAACGGCGCGACCCGGACCGCCGACGACGTCTGGGAGGGCGAGTCGCTGCTGTACCTGCTGCGCGAGCGGCTGGGCCTGCCCGGTTCGAAGAATGCCTGTGAGCAGGGCGAATGCGGTTCCTGCACGGTGTACCTGGACGGGTTGCCGGTGTGTTCCTGCCTGGTCGCGGCCGGTCAGGCGAACGACCGCGAGGTGGGCACGGTGGAGGGCCTCGGCGGGCAGGAGGCCGAGCTGGACCCGGTGCAACAGGCGTTCGTGGAGGCCGGCGCGGTGCAGTGCGGCTTCTGCACCCCCGGGCTGCTGGTGCAGACGCACGCGTTACTGGCGTCCGCGAACCAGGCTCCTTCGGATGAGGAGATCCGCGAGGCATTGGCCGGCAACCTGTGCCGGTGCACCGGCTACGAGAAGATCCTGGATGCAGTCCGCCTCGCTAGCGCTCGGCGGAGCTGCTCGTGAGTGCAAAGTATCGCTATAGCCACACTCGCCACTCACGGGTGCCGGAGGCACACATGATTATCGAGAACGCCACGATTGCCACCGTCAACGCGGAGAGCGTCGTGCACGAGTCCGGACACGTCGTGGTGGACGGTGCCCGGATCACCTCGGTCGGTGCCGGTCCCGCGCCCGATACGCCCGGCGCGCAAAGGATCGACGGCACGGGCTGCCTGGTCACGCCGGGGTTCGTGAACACCCACCAGCACCTCTACCAGTGGGCCACCCGAGGGCTGGCCGTGGACGAGACGCTGTTCGGCTGGCTCACCGCGCTGTACCCGGTGTGGGCCGGCATCGACGAGGAGACCACCCACGCGGCGGCTTCCGGCTCGCTGGCCTGGCTGGCCCGCACCGGGTGCACCACGGCCAGCGACCACCACTACGTGTTCCCCCGCGAGGGCGGAGACGTGCTGGCCGCCGAGGTTACGGCGGCGCGCGAAGTGGGGCTGAGGTTCCACCCGACCCGGGGGTCGATGGACCTGGGCAAGAGCCAGGGAGGGCTGCCGCCGGACCACGTGGTCGAGGACATCGACGCCATCCTGGCCGCCACCGAGGCGGCGATCGAGGAGTTCCACGACCCGTCGCCGGAGTCCATGCTGCGCATCGCGGTGGCGCCCTGCTCGCCCTTCTCGGTCACCGGTGAACTGCTGAAACGGGCCGCCGAGCTGGCTCGGGCGAAGGGCGTGCGGATGCACACCCACCTGGCCGAGACCACCGACGAGGACGACTACTGCGCCGAGCACTTCGGCTGTACCCCGGTGCAGTACGCGCAGAACCTGGGCTGGCTGGGCCCGGACGTGTGGCTGGCGCACGCCATCCACCTGGACGACCCGGCGATCGCCACGCTGGCCCGCACCGGCACCGGGGTGGCGCACTGCCCGTCCTCCAACGCCCGGATCGGCGCCGGCATCTGCCGGACCAGGGCGCTGCGCGACGCCGGCGTGCCGGTCGGGCTGGGCGTGGACGGTGCCGCGTCCAACGAGGCCGGCTCGCTGCTGGAGGAGGCCCGGCACGCGCTGCTGTTCGCCCGCGCGGTCGGCGGGCCTCGGGCGCTGGCCGTGCACGACGCGCTGGAGATGGCCACCATGGGCGGCGCCCGGGTGCTCGGCCGGGCCGACGAGATCGGCTCCCTGGAGCCGGGCAAGCTGGCCGACCTGGCGGTCTGGCGGCTGGACACGCTGCCGCACCTGGACATCGCCGACCCGCTGGCCGCGCTGTTGCTGGGCTACCCGCCGCCGCTGGAGCTGCTCCTGGTGAACGGCAACCCGGTGGTGGAGCACGACCGGGTGGTCACCGTGGACGAGGACGAGGTGGCCCGCGCCGTCCGCCGGGCGCACACCAAACTGCTGACCCGAGCCGGGGTGAACCAGTGACCCACCCAAAGTCGCGTATTTCCACGCAGAGCCATAGCGTCGAAGTGAGAACCGCCCGCGCACCCGCTGGGGCGCCCGGCGCGCTGACCGGTTCGACCGGCGGCATCGGGGTGAATGCGCTTCGCCCGGACGCCACCTTGAAGGTGACCGGCGAGTTCGCCTACTCCAGCGACCTGTGGCACGACGAGATGCTGTGGGGCGTCACGCTGCGCAGCCCGCATCCGTACGCCCGCATCCGGTCGGTCGATATCGGCGAGGCGCTGGCCACGCCCGGGGTGTACGCGGTGCTCACCGCCGCCGACGTGCCGGGGCGCAACGCGGTCGGGCTGGAACACGCCGACCAGCCGGTGCTGGCCGAGGGCGTGGTCCGCTACCAGGGCGAACCGGTCGCCCTGGTAGCCGCTGACCACCCGGAGATCGCCAAGCGGGCGGCCAAAAAGATCAAGGTCGACTACGAGGTCTGGGAGCCGGTCACCGACGCCGAGGCGGCGTTGCGACCGGGCGCGACGAAGATCCACGAGGGCGGGAACCTGGTGCGGCACCTGAAGCTGCGCAAGGGCTCGCCGGCACCGAGAGCCGATGTGGTGGTCACCGGCGAGTACACCGTCGGCATGCAGGACCAGGCGTTCCTCGGCCCGGAGTCCGGCCTGGCCATCCCCGCCGAGGACGGCGGGGTGGAGCTGTACGTGGCCACCCAGTGGCTGCACGTGGACCAGAAGCAGATCTGCCAGGCGCTGGACCTGCCCCCGGAACGCGTGCGCCTGACCCTGGCCGGCGTGGGCGGCGCGTTCGGTGGGCGCGAGGACCTGTCCATGCACGTGCACGCCTGCCTGCTCGCCCAGCGCACCGGCAAGCCGATCAAGATGGTGTACGACCGGGAGGAGTCCTTCTTCGGGCACGTGCACCGCCACCCGGCGACCATGCGCTACGAGTTCGGCGCGCGCCGGGACGGCAAACTGGTGTACGCAAAGGCGGAGATCTGGTTCGACGGCGGCGCGTACGCGTCGAGCACCGGCGCGGTGGTCGGCAACGGCGGCACCATGGGCATCGGCCCGTACGTGGTGCCGAACGTGCATGTGGACTGCTACGGCGTGTACACCAACAACCCGCCGTGCGGCGCCATGCGCGGCTTCGGCTCGGTGCAGACCGCGTTCGCCTACGAGGCGCAGATGGACAAGCTGGCGGAGGTGCTGGGCATGGACCCGGTCGAGGTGCGCTGCATCAACGCCATGGAGCAGGGTTCCGAGGCGCCCACCGGGCAGCTGGTGGACAGCGCCGCCCCGGTGGAGGAGCTGCTGCGCCGCTTGGAGGCAATGCCGCTGCCGCCGCCGTTGCCCGACCGGCCGGACCTGCGCCAGCTGCCCGGCGGGGTGGGCAACACCACGCACGGCGAGGGCGTGCGGCGGGGCGTCGGCTACGCGGTGGCCTACAAGAACGTGGGCTTCTCCGAGGGCTTCGACGACTACTCCACCGCCCGGGTCCGGCTGGAGCTGGTCGGCGGGGAGCCTTCGGTCACCGTGCACACCGCCGCCGCCGAGGTGGGCCAGGGCCTGGTCACCGTGGAGCAGCAGATCTGCCGTACCGAGCTGGGCGTGGAGAAGGTCACCGTGCACCCGAAGGACACCACGGTCGGCTCCGGGGGGTCCACGTCGGCCTCCCGGCAGACCTACATGACCGGGGGAGCGGTGAAGGCGGCCTGCGAGAAGGTGCGCGAGCGGGTGTTCGCGCTGGCCGGCTCGCCGGGTGATGGGCGCCTGGAGGGCGGCAAGCTGGTCAGCGAGTCCCGGGGCGTGCTGGCCTCGCTGGCCGAGCTGCTCGGCGACGAGGTCATCGACGAAACCGTGGAGTGGCGCCACCGGCCCACCGAGGAGATCGACCCGGAGACCGGGCAGGGCTTCGCGCACGTGCAGTACGCGTTCTCCGCGCACCGCGCGGTGGTGGACGTGGACGTGGAGCTGGGGCTGGTCAAGGTGATCGAGATGGCCTGCACCCAGGACGTGGGCAAGGCCATCAACCCCGAGGCGGTGATCGGCCAGATCCAGGGCGGCACCGCGCAGGGCCTCGGCCTGGCGGTGATGGAGGAGATCCAGGTCAAGGACGGGTACATCCGCAACCCGTCGTTCACCGACTACCTGATCCCCACCATCCTGGACATGCCGCCGATGCGCATCGAGGTGCTGGAATACCCCGACCCGCACGCCCCGTACGGCTTGCGTGGGGTCGGCGAGCCACCGACCATCTCGTCAGGCCCCGCCGTGGTTGCCGCGATCCGGGCGGCCACCGGGCTGGACCTCACGCACGCCCCGGTCCGTCCCGAACACATCGTTTCCGTCGAAAACGGAGGTTGACGCTCGATGCCGCTGATGTTCCTGAACGGCACCGCGATGTCCGGCATGGCCGATCACCACCTGGTCGGCGATGCACCCCTGGTGGCCAAGACCCGGACCGCGCCGCGCTACCGCTTCTGGGCGGTGAACGCTGGCGATGCTCGTTCCGCTGGCGCTCCTCTCGGCGCGTATCCGGGCCTGGAGGACGTCGGGTCCGGGGGAGCGGCCGTGCTCGGCGAGGTCTACGACCTGTCCTGGCGGCAGCTGCGCGAGGTGCTGCTTCCCGGCGAGCCGCCCGGCCTGGAGCTGGGCGCGATCGAGCTGGCCGACGGCACCGGCTCGCTGGCCATGGTGCTGCGCCGCGAGCACACCGCGCTGCCCTGCACCGACATCACCGACCTGGCCTCCTGGCGGGATTACTTGCACAGTTAGGTAGATTGAATCTACGTAGCTAGAATCTACGTAGATTCAATCTACCTAAGAGGTGAACCATCGTGCCGCTATTCGTCGGCCGGGATGCCGAGCTCGCGTTGCTCGGCCGGCGACTGAACCGGGTGGCTGACTTGGCATCTGGGGGCGCGCTCGCCATCCGCGGCCGCCGCCAGGTCGGGAAATCCCGCCTGGTCCAGGAGTTTTGCGACCGGGCGGGTGCGCCCTACCTGTTCTTCACCGCGACCAAGGGTGCGTCGGCCGTGGAGTCGGTGACCGAGTTCCTCTCGGATCTGCGGGACTCGGCGCTGCCCGCCGACCGGGAGGAAATTCCCGCGCACGGATCCGGCAGCTGGCCGGACGCATTCCGTGCGCTGTCGGCCGCGCTGCCGGACCGGCCCTCGATCGTCGTGATCGACGAGCTGCCCTGGCTGGCGGAGCAGGACAACCTGTTCGACGGGGCGTTGCAGACTGCCTGGGACCGGCTGCTGTCCCGGCGTCCGGTGCTGCTGCTTCTGCTCGGCAGCGATCTGCACATGATGGAACGCCTCACCGCGTACGACCGGCCCTTCTACGGTCGCGCGGACAATCTGGTCCTCGGCCCGCTGAACCCCGCCGAGACCGGTGAGGCGCTCGGCCTGGACGCCGCCGACACGATCGATGCGCACCTGGTATCCGGTGGCCTGCCGGGCATTCTGCGTGCCTGGCCGCGCGGTGTCCCCGCGCTCTCCTTCCTCGAGGCCGAATGCGCGGACCCCGCGTCCCCGGTCTTCTCCGTGCCGGAATCCTCGCTCTTGGCCGAGTTTCCTGCTCCCGATCAGGCTCGCCGGGTGCTGGAGGCCATCGGCGGCGGCGATCGCACACATGCCAACATCGCCGCCGCCGCGGGCAGCCGCCAGGGTGTGCTGGCCTCCGGGACGCTGTCGCCGCTGCTGCACCGTCTGGTGACCGAGAAGCAGGTCCTGGCCATGGACTTGCCGCTCTCCACCCGAGCCGGGAAGCCGGCGCTCTACCGCGTCGCCGACAGCAACCTGCGCCTATACCTGGCGGTGCTGCGGGTGGCGCACACCCAGGCCAGGCGAGGTCGGCCGGAGGTGGCATTCCAGCAGGTCGAGCGGCGCTGGACCAGCTGGCGCGGACGAGCCGTCGAACCGCTGGTACGCGAGTCTCTGGAGCTTGCCTCGGCGGCCGGCGAGCTGCCCTGGGCCGAGGTCGAGGCGGTGGGCGGCTGGTGGAACCGCCAGTTCGACCCGGAAGTTGACCTGGTCGGCGCCGACCGAGCCCCGGTCGCCGGGCGGGTGTTTTTCGTCGGTTCCGCCAAGTGGCTGGCCAGCCCCTTCGATCGGCATGACTTGTCGGCAATGTTGCGTGGGGCCGCGGCGGTGCCTGGCTTCGCGCCGGGGGAGACCGGGCTCGTGGTTGCGTCTCGAGCCGGCCTCGCCCCTGACATCCCGGCCGAGTCGATCGATCTCCGTTGGGGTCCGGAGGAGCTGATCAACGCCTGGTGCTGACCGGCGGTTGCGCGGGCGTGCTCAGTCCGGCGGGCGGTAGGTGAGGCCGAGCAGGTGGCTCAGCTCGCGCAGGCACTCCTCGTACATCGGCTCCGGGTCGGCGAAGGCGAAGTCGAGTTGGTGCAGCACCTCCATGCACAGCTGCCCGTAGAGGCGGATCCAGCAGGTCAGGAACACGTGCAGAGCGGGGGCGGGCAGGCGCCCGTGGTGCTCGTCGGCGTGGGCGCGCAGCTGCGTCCACAGTGACTCGGGCAGGTCCTCGGCGGCCGGTGTCGGGAACGGGCGCACGGCCCACAGCGACGCGACCTCGTCCAGGAACCGGTCGCCGAAACGGTGGCCGGCCCGGTAGCGCACCGTCGCCCGGTCGCCGCCCCCGGCCACCGGGCTGGTGAACACCCAGCGGAACTCCGCCGGGTGCGCGACGGCCCAGCCGCGCAGCGCGCGGCACATCGCCAGCAGGCGCCGGTCGGTCTCGCCGTGGGCCGCGCGGACCTCGTCGAGCACGCCGGCGATCTCGGCGAAGAAGTCGGCGGTGACCGCGTCCACCAGGTCCTGGTGGCCGGAGTAGTAGCGGTAGATCCCCGGACCGCTCATGCCCAGCTCGCGGGCGACACCGTTGATGGTCACCGCCTCCGGCCCGTCCGCCACCAGCAGGGCCCGGGCGGCCTGGCGGATCTCCACCAGGGTGGCCTCGCGGAGGCGCTGCCTCCGGGTCGTCGTTGCTGCCACGTGCGTCCCCTCCGTATCCCGTTGACATGTTAGGGCACGTAGTCTTTGCTAGAGCTAATAGTAAAGTTAGTGCCTCTAACACTTGGAGAGAACGATGACCCGGACCCGGACCCGGCGCTCCCGCAACCCGCTCAGCTACGCGTTCGCCAAGCACGTGACCTCGGGCGAGATCGCCGCCGTCGGGCTGGTCACGCCCACGCTGCGCCGCATCGTGATCACCGCCGACGCGGTGGCCGACTGGCGGCCCGTGCCCGGGCAGCACGTGCGAATCCAGATCAACGACCCGCTGTCGGTGTACGGGCTGCTCCGGCCGGCCGACACACTGCGCACCTACACCGTGGTGGCGCACCGGCCCGAGCGGCGCGAGTTCGAGATCTGGGCGCATCTCTACGGCGGGGACGGCATCGGCCTGCGTTGGGCGCGCGGGGCGCGCGCCGGTGACCCGGTGACCCTCTGGGGTCCGATGGGAAACCTGGCCGTGCGGCCGGCGCCGTACCACCTGTTCGTCGGGGAGGAGACCGGCAGCTGCGCGTTCAACGCGCTGCTGCCCGCGCTGCCGCCGGGCCAACCCGCCGTCGTGGTGGCGGAGAGCGACTGGCTGGAGGACCAGGTCCCGTTGCCGGCCGGCGCGACGGTGCACCGGGTGCACCGGGCCGGCGCGGCACCGGTGTCGTCGGCCGCGCTGCTCGAGGCGGTGCGCGCGCTGGAGCTGCCGGACGAGCCGGGCGCCGCCTACCTGGCCGGCGAGGCGCTCACCGGCCGGGCCATCCGCGACCACCTGGTGGGGGAGCGCGGCTGGCCCCGCGACTCCGTCACCGTCAAGCCGTTCTGGACCCCCGGCCGGCGGGGGCTACATCACTGATCACGGCCCGGTCAGCTCGATCGGGGTGGCCGGCAGGGTCTGGCTGGCCCGGACCTTGTTGCTGGTCAGGTCCACCGCGTGGATCTTGTTGGCGGCCGGCTCGGTGATGTACGCGGTGTGTTCGCGGACGAACAGCGCGGGCCGGGTCCGCTGCCACTCCAGGGGCTCGCTCCACGGCGCGAGCACCGGGATGCGCGCGGTGACGGCCGCTGTGTTCGGGTCGATCACGTGCAGCGCTCCGTCGGTGCCGAGCACCAGCGCGGACCCGCCCGGACCGCGGCCGAGCGAGCGGAAGGTGTAGCTGGTGCCCAGGTTGACCAGGCGCATCGTGCCCGAGGCGGTATCGATCAGGGCCACCCGCTCGGGGCGTTCCAGCTCGGCGTTCGGGTCGGTCTTGTAGTCGCCGAGCACGACGGAGGACTCCTCCGAGCCGGCCGCGCTGCCCACCCGGCCGTACGGGTCGGGGCTGGTCACCTTGGTGAACCGGCCGCCGGCGTACACCAGTGCGCCGGTCTGGCAGCCGATCACCACCGCCTCGTCCTTGGCGGCCGCCTCGCCGTGCACGCCCGGGCAGGCCTCGTTGCGCGCCAGCTCCCGGTGCTCCCGGTCCAGCATTGCCGCTCCGACGCGGGCCTTGTCGGTGCCCAGGGTGACCAGCAGGCGCCCGTCGGCCAGCTCGACCGCCACGCCGTGGTGCGGCGCCGCGGCGGTGTACACCCGGCTGGCCGGCCGCTCGCCGCCGGCCAGCGCGGCCGAGTCGAACGACTCCACCCTTCCGCTGCCGTCGCTGAACAGCACCGTCTTCCCGGCGTGCCGGACCACGTGGCCGGGCTTGGCCGCCGGGAAGCTCACGTCGGTCAGCTTCGCCTCGCCCCGGGTGTCCAGTACCCGGAAGGCGTCCGAGGTGGACACGATCACGTGCCGCCCGTCGCCGGCCGGGTTGACCCGGATGAACCCGGGCAGCTCGACGGTGTGCAGCACCGCCAGCGACTCGGCGTCCAGCACTTGTAGTCCGCCCTGGTGGGTGGTGACGAGTCGGGCGCCGCCGGGTTCCTGGCTTGCGCAGCCGGCGGTGAGCAGGCAGATCGCGGCGACCAGCGAGGCGATGCGGGGGAGGTTCATGCTGAGAGCTTAATGAGAATGGTTATCGTTTTACAACTGGGTTCTGAGTCCTTCGACGATCCGGGTGGTGTTGGTGCGCATCATGTCCAGGTAGGTGGCGGCGGCCGTGCCGGGAAGGTCCAGCGACTCCGAGTAGAGGCTCACCACCGACACCCGCAGCCCGGTTTCCCGGGCCAGCACCTGGGTCAGCCGGTCCGGCCGGGACGAGTCGGCGAAGATCGCGCCCACCCCGGCGGCCCGGATCGCGCCGGCCAGGTTCGCCAGGTCGGAGGCGCTGGGTGAGGCCAGCGTGGTGCCGCTGGGGATCACCGCGCCGATGACCCGCAGGTCGTAGCGCCGGGCCAGGTAGCCGAACACGTGGTGGTTGGTCACGAGTGCGCGCCGGCTCGGCGGGATGCGGGCGAACTCGCCGGCCATCCAGGCGTCCAGTTCGCGCAGCCGGCCGGTGTACTCGGCCGCCCTGGCCCGCACCGCCGCCGGGTCCACCCCGTCCACGTGCGCGGTGACCGCCTCGGCGATCCGCTCGGTGGCCGTGACCATGCGCGCCGGGTCGGTCCAGAAGTGCGGGTCCGGCCGGCCCGCCTGGTCTCCCTCGCCGTAGCGCAGCGGCTGGACGTGCTCGCCCACCGCGAGGGTCGGCACCCCCTGGGCCCGGGCCGCTTCCACGTGCCGGGCCAGGCCCTCCTCGAGGCCGAGGCCGTTGTGGACCACCAGCTCGGCTCGTTCCAGCTCGGCGGCCTGTTGGGCGGAGATGCCGAACGAGTGCGGATCGGCGTTCGGTTGCATCAGCACCAGCACGTCGACGCCGGGCGGCACGACGTTGGCCACCACGTCGCCCAGGATGTTGGTGGTGACCACCACGGTCGGCCGATCGCCGCCCGGCGTCCCGGCGCAGCCGGCCACCAGTGCGGCGGCCACCGCCCCGGCCAGCGCACAGAGGAGTGCTCGCCGCCTCATCGCCCGGTCTCCACCACGAGGGCCGGCCGGACGGCCGGGGTGAAGGTGCGGGCCACCCGCAGCCGGTCGGCGTAGTCGATCTCGCGGATGACCTCGCCGGAACCGAGGTAGGCCCGGCTGCCGTCCACCTCCAGGGACGGCGCGGCCCCACCGAACGGCTCGGTGCTGGCCGTCACCTGGCCGGTGCGCTGGTCCAGGCCGTGCAGCCGGCCGTCCGCGTCCACCGCGAGCACCGTGCGGCCGTCGCCGACCGCGGCCGCCGTGACCATGGGCCTCGGGGTGTGCAGCAGGGTCCACCGGCGAGCCGGTACGTCCAGAACCCAGACGCCCTGGTCGCCGGCCACCGACGCCAGCGTGCCGGATCCCGGCCGGTGCCCGAAGGCGCGGGCGCGCGGTCCGGGATCCGGGTAGTTGATCGCCTCGAACCGGGGCGCGCCGTCCTCGCCGGCGGTGGCCAGCAGCGCGCCGCCCGCACAGCCGAACACCGCGCCGGCCCGGGTGACGGCGGGCCTGCTCGGCTCGGCGCAGTCGGCGCGGGCCAGCGGGGCGCCCGTGCCGTCGCGGGCGACCACCGCCGACGGCTCGGTGGCCAGGTACCGGCCCGAGAACGGCAGCACGAAGCCGTCGTGCGGCGCCAGCTGGAAACCGGCCAGCCGTTCCACCCGGCCCTCCTCCAGCTTCGCCAGGTCGTAGACGGCGGCCGTGCCGGTGGCCGGGTAGACCACGGCCAGCTTCCCGTCGTTGCCCAGTGCGGCGCCCGGCGCGGACTCGCTGTCGATCCGGGCACGCACCGCCGGCTCCCGCCGGTAGTAGTGCTTGTGGTCGCCGTGGTCCACCGTCCACGCCCCGCCGTCCACCACGTGCAGGGCGTTGCCCGAGCTCAGGTAGGCGAAGCGGCCGTCCTGGGTGAGTCGGTCCGGCCGGTCGAAGGTGCCCAGCGGCCGGGTGCGTTCCTCGCTCAGGTCCAGCACCTCGAGCCGGCCGGCCGGGTCGGCGTAGACCAGCCGGGTCTGCGGCTCGGCCATCTCCTCGGCGCCCGGCACGTAGCCGTGCGGCGGTTCGGCCTTCGGCTCGGGAACCGGCCCGGAGGCGCAGCCGGCCAGCAGCAGGCACCCGGCGGCCAGCGGGGCGATTTTGAACCCCGCCCGGCCCGTCCGTCGCCAGGACACCCGCCGCGCGGCCAGCGAGACGAAGAACAGCAGCACCGCGACCGCCGCGATGGTGGCGCCGGCCGCCGTGCCCGCATGCCAGGAGACCAGCAGCCCGGCCACCGTGGCCAGCGCGCCGAACCCGGTGGCCAGCGCCATGATCGACGGCACCCGGTTCGCCCACAGCGCGGCGGTGGCGGGCGGCGCGATGAGCAGCCCGACCACCAGCAGGGTGCCCACCGCCTGGTACGAGGCCACGATGGTGACCGTGATCAGCCCCAGCTGCAGGTAGTGCGCGCGAGCCGGGTGCAGGCCCAGCGTGGCGGCCTTGCGCGGGTCGAAGGCGAGCGCCAGGAACGGCCGGTAGCCGGCCAGCGAGACTACCGAGGCCAGCGCCAGCGCGCCGAGCAGCAGGCCGATGTCCGACCAGCGCATGGCCAGGATGTCGCCGAACAGGATCGCGGTGAGGTCGACCGCGAACGACCGGGAGCGCGAGACGATCACCACGCCGAGCGCCAGCATGCCCACGAACAGCAGCGCGATCGCGGTGTCCTGAGACAGCCTGGACCGCCGGCCGACCAGGGTGACCCCGGCGGTCATCGCCGCCGCGCTGGCCGCCGCGCCGAGCAGCGGGTGCGCGCCGAACAGCATGGCCAGGCCCACCCCGGGCAACATGCCGTGCGACAGCGCCTCGCCCAGGAACGCCATGCCGCGCAGCACCACCCAGGTGCCGACCAGGGCGCACAGCGCGCTCACCAACAGCCCGCCGCACAGCGCGCGGAACACGAACGACACCTCGAACGGCGCAATCAACCAGTCCATCCGGCTAATCTACAATGATTATCAATGCCAACAACTGGAATTGAACTGGCCGGGGTGAGCTTCGGCTACCCGGGGCGCCCGGTGTTCGAGGGGCTGACGCTGCGGCTGCCCCCGGCCGCCGTGACCGCGCTGACCGGGCCGAACGGTTCGGGCAAGTCGACGCTGCTGGGCCTGGTGGCCGGGCTGCACGCGCCGTCGTCGGGGAAGGTCACCGGGGTCACCGAGGTGGCCTACGTGCCGCAGCACAGCCTGGTCGGCGACGCGCTGCCGATCACCGTGCGGGACGCGGTGGCCATGGGGCGCTGGGCCCGCCGGGGCGCCTGGCGGCCGCTGACCAGGCGGGACCGGCTGGTGGTGGCCGATTGCCTGGAGCTGCTCGACATCACCGACCTGGCCCGCCGGCGGCTCGGCGCGCTCTCCGGCGGGCAGCGCCAGCGGGCGCTGGTGGCCCAGGGCCTCGCCCAGGGCGCCCCGGTGCTGCTGCTGGACGAGCCGTCCGCCGGCATCGACGCGCCGGCCCGCGAGCGGATCGCGGCGGCCATAGGCGAGCAGGCCCGGCGCGGGGTGACCGTGCTGCACGCCACCCACGACCCGGCCGACGCGGACCGGGCCGACTACCGGCTCGCGCTCACCGGTGCCCGTCCACTGGCCGGCCGGTTGCGGGTGATCCGTAGCGCGCGATAATCCGCGTCATGGGGTTCTACGAGGACCAGGTCGTGCCGAGGATCGTCAACGTGGCCTGCGGGACCAAGCTGCTCGCGCCGCTGCGCGCGCGGGCCTGCGCGGACCTGGCCGGGGACGTGCTGGAGATCGGCTTCGGGTCGGGGCTCAACGTGCCGTTCTACCCGGCGGCGGTGACCAGCGTTTCGGCGGTGGAGCCGGCCGACCTGGGCTGGCGGCTGGCCCGGCGGCGGCTGGACGCGGCGCGCGTCCCGGTCAACCGGTCGGGGTTGGACGGGCAGTCGCTGCCCTTCGCCGACGACAGCTACGACGCCGCGCTGTGCACCTACACGCTGTGCACCATCCCGGACGCGGCGGCCGCGTTGCGCGAGGTGCGCCGGGTGCTCAAACCCGGCGGCACTCTGCGCTTCCTCGAGCACGGCCGGGCGCCGGACGAGGGCGTGCGGCGCTGGCAGCATCGGCTGGAGCCGATGCAGAAGCGGCTCTTCGGCGGCTGCCACCTGACCCGGAGCGTGCCGGACCTGCTCACCTCGGCCGGCTTCACGGTGACCGAGCTGGACGCGTTCTACCAGCCGGGCGCGCCCAAGCCGTACTCCGCGATGTCCCTGGGCGCGGCCACCGCTCCGTAGCCCTCACGAGGGTGAGTTGCGCGCGTGGTAGTCGTTCAGCGCGCGGTCGATCTCCCGCTCCACCGCGGGCGCCATGCTGGTCAGGTAGGTCGCGCTGACGTGGTTGTCGTCCATGTAGACGGACACGTTGCCGATCACCGGCGGGCACTGTTCGGGGTCGCAGTAGTAGTCGGTGAAGTCCAGGAACGACACGTTGGCCGGCACGTCGGGCAGCTCGGCGTAGGGCGGCACCGGCGCGAGCAGCTCGGCCCGCCGGCCGGCGCAGTGCGGCGCGTCCGGGCCGTGCTCCCGCACGCAGCGCGGCGGCGAGAAGTCGAACCGGGGGTTGTCCCGGACCGCCAGTACCGGGATCGGCCGGTCCTCGCCGTCCAGCCGGCGCCATTCGGCGACGAAGCCCGGCGGGGTGCGCTCGGTCAGGCCGGCCCGCACGTCGCGGGTGGCCATGGTGAGCACCGCGTCCGGGCGCTGTGCGAGCAGCTCGTCGGCAGCGGCTGTCGTCCAGTCCCGGCAGGCCTGGTCGGCCGGGTCGATCTCCGCGTCGGAGGAGAACGGGCAACCGGGCCGGGACAGCACGATCAGCTGCCAGTCCCGGCGGGCCGCGATCGGCCGCAGCGCGGCGAGGAACTGGGTGGGGTGCGAGTCGCCGACCACCGCCAGCCGCAAGGCCGGCTCACCGGCGGTCGGCGAGGTGCACACCTCCAGCTCCCCATCGCGCGTTTCGCAGCGCAGGCCGGCCAGGCCCGCCCAGTCGCCGGGCAGCGCGATCGGTGAGGGCGCGGGCGGCACGTCCGGCTCGCCCCAGTACTCGAAGCCCGGCTCCATGGCCAGCGCGCCGGGGTGGTTCGGGTCGTCCACGGCCAGTGCGTACGAGTTCGCCCGCTGCCAGCCGATCAGCTGCCAGGCCCCGGCGGCGAGCAGCGTCGGGACCAGGGTGGCGGCGGCCAGCCGGGCCAGCGTGCGCGGCTGGGCGGCGGGGCAGTCCAGCAGTTCACGGGTCGCGGCGGCGAGCAGCACGGACAGCCCGACGACCAGCAGGCCATCGATCACGCCCGGTTCCGTGCGCTTCGCGGCGACCAGGAAGAACACCAGCACCGGCCAGTGCCAGAGGTAGAGCGGGTAGCTGATGTCGGCCAGGTAGCGCGCCGACCGGCTGGTGAGCAGGCGATCGGCGCCTGGGGGCGCCGTCCTGGGTCGGGCGCCCGGTTCGGCGGCCGACGGGGACACGGCGCCTCCACCCGGGGTGCCGCCGATCAGGACGGCGGCCGCCGCCAGGGTCGGCCACAGCGCCGCGTAGCCGGGGAAATCCGTGCCCACCCGAAGCACGAGCCCACACGCCACCAGGCCCAGCACCCCCAGCCAGCCCAGGGCGATCCGGGCCGGCCGGGGCACCGTGAGCCGGTCGATCACCAACGCGAGCAGGCCGCCCAGGGTGAACTCCCAGACCCGGGTGAGCGAGTCGAAGTAGGCCAGCTGCTGGTTGGCCGAGGTCAGCCAGACCGAGTACGCCAGCGAACCCCCGGTGACGGCCAGCAGCGCCGCGCCGACCACCGGCCGGGGCGCCCATCCCCGGCGGCGGCCGGCGGCCACCACGATGGCCGCCAACGCCGGCCAGACCAGGGTGAACTGGCCCTGCACGGAAAGCGACCAGAAATGCTGGACGGGGCTCGCCCCGACGTGCTCGGAGAAATAATCGGCGGAGTCGTGGACGAGCTGCCAGTTCTCCACGAAGAGCGCGGCGGCGAATACTTCACGAATTGTCTGGGACCATTGTTCGGGCGGTAGTATCAATGCGCCGAAAACGACGCAGGCGAGCAGTACCACCGTCGCCGCCGGGAGCAGCCGGCGCAGCGTCCGCCCGTACAGCGCGCCGAGCGCGAACCGTCCGTCCTCCAGCGCCCGCACGACCTGTCCGGTCAGCAGGAAACCTGTGAGTAGGAAGAACACGTCGACCCCGCCGGACACCCGACCCAGCCACACGTGATAGACGACCACCAGCGCGGCGGCCAACGCGCGCAGCCCGTGCAGCTCGGGCCGGTAGTGAACCGTCGGTTTCGTCATGCGCTGCTCAGCACGCCGTATGCGGCGCCGAACATGCCGGCGACGTTCAGTGCCATAAATCCGAAAACGCCGAGAATTGAGTCGTCACGAACCATCATGAGAACGAGCATCACGACGCCGGAAACGGTCAGTAAAACGCTCAGGACAAATGAGATGAGCATGCAAAAGATCCCTTGGATAAAAGGATTACGGAAAAGAGGGTTATCCGAGGGAAAGCGGTGGTGCGCGGTCGCGGCGTCGATCGGCGAACTTGGAGACCCGGTGACGGTCGCTGGCGGCCAGCGAGGCGGGGAACCGGCCCGGCCCGGCTTCGCGCCGCGCGCCGGCCTCGTGGTCCGCCAGCAGCTGCCAGCCCGCCGCGCCCCGGTTCTGGTCGGTCAGGTACTGCCGGTTCGACGCCGGGCGGGTGCCGGCGGAGTCCGGCGCGGACGACAGTCCGCGCAGCTCACCGCCGGTGTTGACCGGCGCCCGGACGAACTGCGCGGCGCCTCCGCCGAGGCCGGGACCGGGACCGGGGGACTCGGCCGACTCGGCCGCGGCGGCCAGATGGCCGAAGCCCAGCGTCAGCAGGACCGCGAGCAGCGGGATCGCCGGCCACCGCCGCCACGCCCGTTGCCGCACCTCGCACCTCCTGATCCGCCCGTACCTTACGTGAGCCCGATCGTTCGGGATCTCGCCCCGTTGCGTCACGCGAGGGGTTGGGTTCGAAGACCGCAGGGAATGGGGTGCGCCGCGGGTTTGGCGCCGGCCGTCGCGTCGCACGAGGGGTCGGGTTCCAAGATCGCGGGGAATGGGGTGCGCCGCGGGTTCGGCGTCGCCCGTAGCGTCGCGCGAGGGGGTGGGTTCGAAGATCGCCGGGACGGCGGGGCTTGGGTGCGCCGCGGGTTTGGCGCCGCCCGTCGCGTCGCGCGAGGGGGTGGGTTCGAAGATCGCCGGGACGGCGGGGCCTGAGTGCGCCGCGGGTTCGGCGTCGCCCGTCGCGTCGGGTTGGGGGTGGGCTCGAAGCCGACGGGACGGCGCGGTTTGGCGCCACTCCCGGGCTTGGGTGCGGGCCGTCGCCTCACGCGGGTTTACGGACCGTAGCGGCGCGACGGGGCTTTCTCGGGCGCGTCCTCATCGAGTGGCAGCCCAGTCGCCCATTTCGTGATCAATAAGGCGACTGTGCTGCCACTCGGCGTGCGCACCGCCGCTACCGACGGGACGCGGCCCGGCCGGCGCTCACGCTGAGTAAGCGCTATGTGATGTGTGGGGCGGAAGTGTCGACGAACCGGGTGCGGCGGGCCGGCCAGGGCATCGAGCGCAAGCTGGGTCCGGTGTTCCCGCCCGGCGAACCGGACTCAGCTTGCGCTCGGCGCCGGACGACCGCAACGCACGGTGAGCAGCCTCGAGACCCGGGTCCCCAGCCAACCGGATGGCCGGGCAGCCACGCCGCGGCAGATCACCCAACGTCCCGCGTCCGGGCCATCCTTGAACCCGCACCGCTGGCAAGCTGAACGAATGCGCGCATGGGTGGTGCGGCGGCCAGGGCCGGACCCGGCGGAGTCGCTGGTACGAGCCGACCTGCCGATTCCCGAGCCGGGGCCGGGCGAGGTGCGGATCCGGGTGGAGGCCTGCGGGGTCTGCCGCACGGACCTGCACCTGGCGCTCGGCGAGCTGCCGCCGCGCCGGCCGGACACGGTGCCCGGACACGAGGTGGTCGGGGTCGTGGAGGCGCGCGGTCCGGGGGCGGACCGGTTCCGGGAGGGGGACCGGGTGGGCATCGCCTGGCTGCGGTCGACCTGCGGGCGTTGCCGGTTCTGCCGCACCGGCCGGGAGAACCTGTGCCCGGACGCCGCCTTCACCGGCTGGCACGCCGACGGCGGGTACGCGGAGTTCGCGCTGGTCCCGGAGGCCTACGCGTACCGGATGCCGGCCGGGCTGGACCCGGTGGCCGCCGCTCCGCTGCTGTGCGCCGGCATCGTGGGTTACCGCGCGTTGAAGCGGGCGGAGCTGCCGCCCGGCGGCCGGCTGGGCATCTACGGGTTCGGCGCGTCCGCGCACGTGGTGGCCCAGGTGGCGATCGGCCAGGGCGCCGAGGTGCACGTCCTCACCCGCTCCGAACCCGCTCGCGAGCTGGCGTTGCGCCTCGGCGCGGCCTCGGCCCGCCCGGCCGAGCAGGGTCCGCCGGATCCGCTGGACGCGGCGCTGCTGTTCGCCCCGGTCGGGGACCTGGTGCCGGTGGCGCTGCGTGCGCTGGACGCCGGCGGCACGCTGGCCGTGGCCGGCATCTACCTCACCGACATCCCGGGGCTGAACTACGACGCCGAGCTGTTCCGGGAGAAGCAGCTGCGCAGCGTCACCGCGAACACCCGCGCCGACGGCGAGGAGTTCCTCCGCCTGGCCGCCGCGCTGGCAATCCACCCGGAGGTGGACCGGCGCCCGCTGAGCGCGGCCGCGCACACCGTCAAGGACCTCGCCGAGGACCGGATCACCGGCGCGGCCGTACTCGTCCCGGAGTGACCGACTCGGCCTGCTGAAGTGACCGAATCGGATCTGGGGGGATTCGGAACGATGTGGGGCGGCCGTCCGTTGGGTGTTAGTGACGGTGCTCGCTGGTGGACCAACTGTGCTGGCCGTGGCGGACCGATCGTTGGTGCTGGTGTCCGGGATTCCCGGCGCCGGCAAGAGCCGCCTGTTACGCGGGCTGCGCACCACCGGGCCCGAGCCGGCGGTGCTCGACTCGGACCTCGTCCGGGAGCGGATGGAGGCCCGCCTGCCGGCCGGCACGGCGTACCGCTGGTACCGGCCGCTGGTTCACCTTTGCTACCGGTTTCAGGTGCTGCTGGCCATGTTCGGCCTGGTCGGGCCGCTGGTGGTGCACCTGCCGGCGACCGGTGTTTTCACGCGCGCCGCGATGCTGACGGTGGCGGTGCTCGCGCTGCGCCGCCCGTACCTGATCTGGTTGGACGTGGACCCGACGGAGGCCCGGCGGGGGCAGTTCAGCCGGGGGCGGGTGCTCGGCGAGCGCTGTTTCAAGCGGCACGCGCGCCGGGGCACCGAGTTCGTGCGCCGGCTCCGCGAGGGGTACCGCCCGCCGGGCTGGTCCGGCGTGCTGGTGCTCGACCGCCGCCAGGCCGGCCGGGGACTCGTGCTGGCCGGCAACGCCCACCAACGCCCGGACGACACCACACTCATCTAGGCTCGTGGGGACACGCGTGCCGCGACACGCGAAAGATCCCGCACGACGAGCTGGAAGCGACTTCTCACCGTGTTCGACACCCTCTCCGAGCGCCTCACCGGTGCACTGCGCGATCTGCGCGGCAAGGGTCGGCTCTCCGATGCCGACATCGACGCCACCTGCCGCGAGATCCGCATCGCGCTGCTCGAGGCGGACGTGGCCCTGCCGGTCGTGCGCGCCTTCGTGGCGAAGATCAAGGAACGGGCCAAGGGCGCCGAGGTGTCCGCCGCGCTGAACCCGGCCCAACAGGTCGTCAAGATCGTCAACGAGGAGCTCATCGGCATCCTCGGCGGGGAGACCCGGCGGCTGAACCTGGCCAAGCAGGCGCCCAGCGTGATCATGCTGGCCGGCCTTCAGGGCTCCGGTAAGACCACGCTGGCCGGCAAGCTGGCCAAGTGGCTGGCCGGGCAGGGGCACACCCCGCTACTGGTGGCCTGCGACCTGCAGCGGCCGAACGCGGTGAACCAGCTGCAGATCGTCGGCGAGCGGGCCGGCGCCACCACCTTCGCCCCCGAGCCGGGCAACGGCGTCGGCGACCCGGTGGATGTCGCGGCGAAAGGCATCCGGTTCGCCCGGGAGAAGCAGTACGACACGGTCATCATCGACACCGCCGGCCGGCTGGGTGTGGACCAGGAGCTGATGGCCCAGGCCTCGGCGATCCGGGACGCGACCGACCCGGACGAGGTGCTGTTCGTGGTCGACGCCATGATCGGCCAGGACGCGGTGGCCACCGCCGAGGCGTTCCGGGACGGCGTCGGCTTCACCGGCGTGGTGCTGACCAAGCTGGACGGCGACGCCCGGGGTGGCGCGGCGCTGTCCGTGCGGGAGGTCACCGGCCAGCCGATCCTGTTCGCCTCGAACGGGGAGAAGCTGGAGGACTTCGACGTCTTCCACCCCGACCGGATGGCCAGCCGGATCCTGGGCATGGGCGACGTGCTCACCCTGATCGAGCAGGCCGAGCAGGTCTTCGACAAGGAGCAGGCCCAGCAGACCGCGAACAAGATCACCGCGGGCGAGCTGAGCCTGGAGGACTTCCTCGAGCAGATGCTGGCCATCCGCAAGATGGGGCCGATCGGCAACCTGCTCGGCATGCTGCCCGGCGCCAACACCGGCCAGATGAAGGAAGCGCTGTCCCAGGTCGACGACAAGCAGCTGGACCGCCTGCAGGCCATCATCCGGGGCATGACGCCCGCCGAGCGGGCCGACCCGAAGATCATCAACGGGTCCCGCCGGCTGCGCATCTCGAAGGGTTCCGGGGTCTCGGTCTCCGAGGTGAACGACCTGGTGAACCGGTTCTTCGAGGCCCGCAAGATGATGAAGCAGATGGCCGGCCAGTTCGGCTTCGGCGGGAAGCGGCAGTCCAAGACCCGCAAGGGCAAGAAGGTGAAGAACCGCAAGGGCAGCCAGGGCCGGCCGCGCCAGATGCCCGCGATGCCCGGCGGTATGCCTCCGGGCATGAACCAGGTGCCACCGGGCCTGGGCGGACTGAACGAGCTGTCCTCGGGCATCGACCCGACCAAGCTGAAGTTCCCGAAGTCCAAATGAGCGAGGCGTACCGGTTACGCGGCGTCCTGCTCCCGGAGGAGCGGGACACCGAGCTGTGGGTGGGCGCGGACGGGCGGCTGTCCGAGGAACCGATCCCGGGGGCGACCACGCTGGTCGACCGGGGCTGGATCGTGCCCGGGCTGGTCGACGCGCACTGCCACGTCGGCCTCGGCTCGAAGGGCGCAAAGACGCTGGACGAGGCGGCCGAGGACGCCATCACGGACCGGGACGCGGGGGCGCTGCTGCTGCGCGACTGCGGCTCCCCGCTGGACACCCGCCCGCTGCAGGGCCGCACCGATCTGCCCGTGATCATCCGGGCCGCCCGGCACATCGCCCGCCCGAAGCGGTACATCCCGGGGTTGGCGGTGGAGCTGGACGACCCCTGGCTGCTGCCCGGTGAGGTGGCCGAGCAGGCCAGGGCCGGGGATGGCTGGGTGAAGCTGGTCGGCGACTGGATCGACCGGTCGGAGGGCGACCTGACCCCGGTGTGGCCGGACGACGTGCTGGTGGAGGCGATCGAGGCGGCGCACGCCGAGGGCGCCAGGGTGACGGCGCACGTGTTCAGCGGCGCCGCCGCCGAGGGTCTGGTCCGGGCCGGCATCGACTGCCTGGAGCACGGCACCGGGCTGGCCGACGACCTGATCGACGAGATGGCCCGCCGGGGCACCGCGCTGGTGCCCACGCTGATCAACGTGGCCACCTTCCCGGGCATCGCCGACCAGGCGAAGAAGTACCCGGCCTACGCCGACCACATGCGGCGCCTGCACGCCGGGGCGTACGACACGGTCCGCCGCGCGGCGGAGGCCGGCGTCACCGTGTACGCCGGCACCGACGCCGGCGGCGGCATTGCGCACGGCCGGATCGCCGACGAGCTGCTGGCGCTGCACGAGGCCGGGCTGTCCGCGATCGACGCGCTGGCCGCCGGCAGCTGGGCGACGCGGGACTGGCTGGGTGCGCGGGCACTGGTTCCCGGCGCACCGGCCGACCTGGTGGTGTACCGCGCCGATCCCCGGGCCGACCTGACCACGGTGCGCGAGCCGTCCCTGGTCATGCTGGCCGGCCGCCCCGTGGTGACCGGCTCTGCCGCTAGCGGGCGCCTAGCTGGGCGCCCGACCCATGACGCCGGCTCCGCCAGCTCTGTCCCCGTCGGGCGCCTAACTGGGCGCCCGACCCACGACGCCGGCTCCGCCGGCTGACCGATGACCATCGAGAAGACCCCGGGCGAGCCTTCGCCGGCTTTACCGGAGTCGCCGACTCCCCGGTGGGGGCTGGGCGCCTACCTGCTGGTCGAGGCCGTGTTCCTGGGCGTATCGGTGCTGCTGGTGCTGCCCTACGTCAACCAGCCGGACGCCAAGCCGCCGCCGTGGGTGCTGCTGCTCAGCCTGAGCGTGCCCACCGTGCTGGCTGCGTCGGTGGCGCTGTTGCTCACCCAGTGGCGCGGTGGCGGACCGGTGCGCGACCTGGGCCTGCGCTTCGAACCGGGTGACCTGCGGCTGGGCCTGATGTACGGCCTCGGCGGGTTGGTGCTGACCATCCCGGCGGCCGCGCTCTGGTCGGCGGTGGTCGGGCCGGGGGAGGCGAACGCGGCGGTGGCCGAGCTGTTCGCCGGGCAGCGGTTTGCCCTGCCGCTGGCGATCGGCGTGTTCCTGGCGGTGCTGCTGGTCGCGCCGATCTGCGAGGAGATCGTGTACCGGGGCCTGCTGTGGGGGGCCCTGGAGCGGGCCGGTGCGGCCCGCTGGTGGGCATTCAGCCTGACCACGCTGTGCTTCGCGCTGGCCCACTTCGAGTTCACCCGGACTCCGTTGCTCCTGATCATCTCGGTGCCCATCGGGCTGGCCCGGTTGTACACCGGCCGGCTGTGGGCCAGCGTGGTCGCGCACCAGATCAACAACCTGCTGCCGGCATTCGCGCTGCTCGGTCTGCTACTGGGCCTGCCCGGGCTGGAGAACATCTAAATAGCTGATCGGCCGCCGTCCACGGAGAGGATTGCGCCGTGGATGTTGGCGGCCTCGTCGCTGGCCAGGAAGACGACCGCCCGCGCAACCTCCTCGGGGGTGCTGGCCCGGCGCGACGGCACCTTGGCCAGGATCGGCGCCACGTGCTCGGTCAGCGCGGCGACCTTTTCCGTGCTGGTCGGGCCGGGGGCGACCGCGTTCACCCGCACGCCGGACGGGCCGTACTCGTCGGCCCAGGACTTGGTCATCGAGTGCATCGCGGCCTTGGTCATGCTGTAGAGCGCGGAACCGGCGCTGCCGAACAGGCCGTTGATCGAGCCCAGGTTCACGATCGCGCCCCGCCCCAGGGCCGCCATCCGGGGCGCGACCAACCCGGTGAGCAGGAACGCGGCCTTGACGTTCACCGCCAGCGCGCCGTCGACCAGTTCCTCGGGCACGTCGGCGGTGGGAGCCGGGTTGAGCAGCATCGCGGCGTTGTTCACCAGGATGTCCAGCGGACCGCTCGCGTCGGCAAGCTCGCGCACGGCCGCCCCGGTGCCCAGGTCGGCGGCGACGAATGTGGCGCGCCCGCCGGCCTCGGCGATCCCGGCGACCACCTTCTCGCCCCGGGCGGAGTTGCGGCCGCTGACCACGACGTGCGCACCCTCGGTGGCCAGGGCGCGGGCGATCGCCGCCCCGATGCCGTCGGTGGAACCGGTGACCAGGGCGTTTCGATCGCTCAGGCGTGCGGGCATTGCCGGTGCTCCTTTGGGCTGGTTACTGGCTTGCCAAGCCACGGTGCCCGAGAAAAAATGGACCAGCAAGTCCAATCTGAGGGAGCAACCGGTGACACTCACCCGCAAGGGAACCGCGACCCGGCGGCGGATCATCGAGGGCGCGGCCGAGGAGATCCGCGAGCGCGGCGTGACCGCGACCCTGGACGACATCCGCGCCCGCACCGGCACCAGCAAGAGCCAGCTGTTCCACTACTTTCCGGACGGCCGCGAGGAGCTGCTGCTGGCGGTGGCCCGGCACGAGGCGGACCTGGTGCTGGCCGACCAGCAGCCCCAGCTGTCCGACCTCGGCTCCTGGCCGGCCTGGTCGGCGTGGCGGGACGCGGTGCTGGCCCGGTACCGGGGGCAGGGTCAGTGTTGCCCGCTCAACGCCCTGCTCACCCAGCTCGGCCACACCACGCCCGGCGCCCAGGCCGTGGTCACCCAGTTGGTGCACCGCTGGCAGGCCGAGATCGCCGACGGCATCCGGCGTCTTCGCGACGCCGGGGAGGTGCCGCGGGAACTGGACGTGGACCGGACGGCGGCCGCGATCCTGGCCGGCATCCAGGGCGGAGTGGTCATGATGATGTCCACCGGCGACGACACCCACCTGGCCGCCGCGCTGGACCTGGGCATCGGCTACCTGCGCGCCAGCTCGGCCGTGCCGCTCCGGTTGGGTACGGCGCCGGTTTAAGAGATCGCTCGGACGGCGCCGGCTGGGCTTTGCCCGGCGAGAACTGAAGGGTGATCGTCATCTCTGGCGGTTCAGCCTCGATATTCGACGCTAAACCGCCACCAACGGCGATCACCCCCTTCCCGACCGGCGTCACCGCGCGTCACCGGAGCCGAACGCAACGGGCCGCACCCAAGCCGGCGCCAAGCCCAGCAGCGCCGTCTGAGCGATCTCTTAAACCGGCGTCGCACCCACCTGGCGCAATCAGCCGGTCAACCGGGCCAGCAGCTCGCGGCGGATGACCGCGTCTCCAGCCGAGCCGGGATGCCACGGGCACGCAATGTCCAGCCCAACCACCCGCCCACTCTCCAGCACCCGCTTCACCGCCGCGAGTGTCTCCCCGCTGGACGGCCCGCCAGCCGCCGGGAACCGCAACCCGGGCAGCTCGCCTCGGTCGATCACGTCCACGTCCACGTGCAGCAGGATCGGCCCGTCCGGCAACAGCGCGGGTTCCACCTCCGAAACGCCCAACCGCCGCACCCGCGCGGAGGCGAGGTATTCCACCTCGGCCGGGTCCAGGTCCCGTGCGTCCACCAGCACGGCGCGTTCCTCCGGCAGCGGGCGCAGCCCCAACGGCTCGGCCAGCTTCTCCTCGTGCGCACCCAACGCCAGCCGCAGGGCCAGGCCGCCGAGGTAGCCGGAGGTCGTGGTGTGCAGCGTGTGCACGTCCCCGTGCGCGTCGAACCAGACCAGCGCGGGGTCCAGGCCGGCGCGGTGCAGGCCGGTCAGCGTGCCCAGGGTCACCAGGCAGTCGCCGGAGACCACGGTGGGCATCCCGCCGGCCCGCTCGGCGACCGCATCGGCCACCGCGTCGTACAGCGCGGCCAGGCGTTGCCAGACGTCGCCCGCCGGGAGATCCGGTTCCACCCGCGACGGGTCCCCGGAAACCGGCAGGTCGCCGTCCGGGAGTCGCTGGTCCTGGTGGAACGGCACCAAGATCACGCTCACTCCCCGATATTAGAGCCCTATGATCGGCGGTCGTGCATCCTTTGGACCTGAACGCGGACCTCGGCGAGGGTTTCGGCAGCTGGAAGCTGGGCGACGACGAGGCCCTGCTCGGCGTGGTCACCTCGGCCAACGTGGCCTGTGGATTCCACGCCGGAGATCCCTCGATCATGCGCGGGGTCTGCGTCTCCGCCGCCGCGCGAGGGGTGGTCGTCGGCGCCCAGGTCTCCTACCGGGACCTGGCCGGCTTCGGCCGCCGGTTCATCGATGTCAACCCTGGTCAGCTGGCCGACGAGGTGCTGTACCAGATCGGCGCGCTGGACGCGTGCGCGCGGGCCGCCGGCACCCGGGTCGGCTACGTGAAACCGCACGGTGCCCTGTACAACGCCACCGTTCGGCACACCGGGCAGGCCCGCGCGGTGGCGGAGGGCGCTCGGGCGTTCGGTGCGCTGCCGATCCTCGGCCTGCCCGGGTCGGAGCTGCTCGCGGAGGCCGAGCGGGTCGGGCTGACGCCGGTGTTCGAGGCGTTCGCCGACCGGGGCTACACCCCCGAGGGCACCCTGGTGCCCCGGTCCTCCCCGGACGCGCTGCTGACCGGCACGGACGCCGTGGTGGAGCGTGCGGTCCGGCTGGCCGAGGCGGGAGAGATCGTCGCGGTGGACGGCACCGTGCTGCCCGTGCGCGCGCGATCGCTGTGCCTTCACGGGGACACCCCGGGGGCGGTGGAACACGCCCGGGCGGTCCGCGCCGCGCTGGAAGCCAAGGGCGTGACACCCGCTCCGTTCGCGTCTGGCAGAATGGTCGGCTGACCGCCGTGGCCCGGCCCTCTCCCCGTGCCGTGGTTCGACTCGCGCCGTAACCTCCGGTCTCCACACCGGCTGGTCCGACGCGGGTCCCGACCTGAATCAAGCAACACGATCCGCGAGGAGCAGCAAGACCCGTGGCAGTCAAGATCAAGCTGTTGAGGCTCGGCAAGATCCGCGCCCCCTACTACCGCATCGTGGTGGCGGACGCGCGTACCCGCCGCAGCGGCCGCGCCATCGAGACCATCGGCAAGTACCACCCCAAGAGCGACCCGAGCTTCATCGAGGTCGACTCCGAGCGCGCCCAGTACTGGCTGGGGGTCGGCGCGCAGCCCACCGAGCCGGTGCTGAACCTCCTGAAGATCACCGGTGACTGGCAGAAGTTCAAGGGCCTGCCCGGCGCCGAGGGCACGCTGCGCCAGCCGGCCCCGCCGGTGGACAAGCTGGCCCGGTTCAACGCCGCGCTGGCCGAGGCCGGCGGCGAGACCGCCGGCGACGCGACCACGCCCAAGAAGAAGGGCGAGGCCAAGGAGTCCAAGGACAACAAGGACGCCAAGGCCAAGAAGGACTCCGAGAAGGACGCCTCGAAGTCGGGTGCCGAGGCCCCGGCCGAGGCTGGGGCGTGAGCGGGGGAGCTTCCGTGTTGGGCACAGTGATCGAGCTGGTGTCCGGGGTTGACTCGTGAGCGCGCTGGTCGATGCCCTCGAGCACCTGGTGCGGGGGATTGTGGATCACCCGGACGAGGTCCAGGTGGAGCTGGTCACCACTCGCCGGGGGCGCACCCTGGAGGTTCGGGTGCACCCGGACGACCTGGGCAAGGTGATCGGTCGCGGTGGCCGTACGGCCACCGCGCTGCGCACCGTGATCAGTGGCGTGGGTGGCCGGGGCGTCCGGGTGGACGTGGTCGACACCGATCGCTGAGGGGCTCGCGTTGTCCGCGCCCGAGCGGCGCAGCGTGGTGGTCGGCCGGATCGGCCGGCCCCACGGCCTTCGCGGCGAGGTGAGCGTCACCGTGCGCACCGACGCACCGGAGACCCGGTTCGCGCCGGGCACGGTTTTCGACGTGCCCGGCGAACGCCTCACCGTGGCCGGTCACCGCTGGCACCGGGGTGTCCTGTTGCTGCGCCTGGACGGCATCGCCGACCGGGACGCCGCCGAGCGGTTGCGCGGCACGGTGCTCACCGTGGCCGTCGACGACCTTCCCCCGCCGGAGGACCCCGAGGAGTTCCACGACCACCAGCTGGTCGGCCTGCGTGCCGAACTGGCCGACGGCCGGCCGGCCGGGACCGTGCGGGACGTCCTGCACGGCCCGGCCGGCGAGCTGTTGGTGCTGGCCCGGGAGGGCCAGCCGGACGCGCTGGTGCCTTTCGTGCGGGACATCGTGCCGACGGTGGACCTCACGTCCGGCGTCCTCACCCTCACCCCACCCGAAGGCCTCCTCGACCTACCCCCCGAGACCTGATTCAGTCGCTTCAGCAGGCTGATTCAGTCACTTCAGCACATCGAGTGGCAGGATTTGCCCGGTATGCGGATCGACGTCGTCACCATCTTCCCCGGCTACCTGGCCCCGCTGCGCGAGGCGCTGGTGGGCAAGGCGATCACCGCCGGGCTGATCGAGCTGCGCGTACACAACCTGCGGGACTGGACGCACGACGTGCACCAGGCGGTGGACGACGCGCCGTACGGCGGCGGTCCCGGCATGGTCATGCGCCCCACCGTGTGGGGCGACGCGCTGGACGCCGTGTGCGCCGGCCCGGCCCCCCGGCTGGTGGTGCCCACCCCGGCCGGGCGGCCGTTCACCCAGGCCCTGGCCCGGGAGTACGCCACCGAGCCCAGGCTGGCGTTCGCCTGCGGCCGCTACGAGGGCATCGACCAGCGGGTCCTGGACGACGCGCGCCGCCGAATGGTGGTCGACGAGGTCTCCATCGGGGACTACGTGCTGGTCGGCGGCGAGGTCGCGGTGCTGGTCGTGGTGGAGGCGGTGGCCCGGCTGCTGCCCGGTGTGCTGGGCAACCCGGAGTCGGCCGAGCAGGACTCGTTCTCCGACGGCCTGCTGGAAGGACCCGCCTACACCCGGCCCGCCGAGTGGCGCGAGCTGGCCGTCCCGGACGTGCTGCGCGGCGGCGACCACGGCGCGATCGCCCGGTGGCGGCGGGAGCAGTCGCTGGCGCGCACCGCGTCGCGGCGTCCCGACCTGCTCGCCGCCCTGCCCCCCGGTGCGCTCACCGACCGGGACCGCGAGGTGCTCGACGCGCTGGGCGAACGCCCGGACCGGTAGCACCGATTTCAATCTGGGATATCTCGTCTGGCACACTGGACTGGTTGCTACCGCCCCGTGCAGGGGGCGCCGGACCCACCGGCGGACGCCGGTCGGGCGGCAGCACGCGAACGCTGGGCAACCAAACTTACGGTAATGACTCTGGAGAACGGACCTTCACGATGAACACCCTGGACGAACTGGACGCGACGTCGCTGCGGTCCGACATCCCGGACTTTCGCCCCGGCGACACCCTGAAGGTCCACGTCAAGGTCATCGAGGGATCCCGCTCGCGGGTCCAGGTGTTCCAGGGCGTGGTCATCCGCCGGCAGGGCGCCGGGCTGCGCGAGACCTTCACCGTGCGCAAGGTCTCCTTCGGCGTGGGCGTCGAGCGGACCTTCCCGGTGCACTCCCCGAACATCGCGCAGATCGAGGTCGCCACCCGTGGCGACGTGCGCCGCGCGAAGCTCTACTACCTCCGCGACCTCCGTGGCAAGGCCGCGAAGATCAAGGAAAAGCGGGAGACCCCGTCCGCCTCGTAGGCCCTGACCGAATCTCGGCCGTTGCCGTAGCCTCGTAGCCGTGGTCTTCCCCAACGGTCCGGGCGAGTCTCGGCTACCTCCCCGCAGAGTGGGGCGTTGGGGCACCTCTACCCAGTTCGAGGAGCCGCTGGAGGAGGACGGTCTCGACGAGGTCGAGCCGGAGGGCAACGGGCACCACAACGGCGCCGATCCCGGGCGGCACTCGGCCGGCGGCCGATCCACGTGGAGCCCCTCCGTCAACGGCCTGAGCTGGCACAACGGCCTGCCGGGCAACGGCTCGTCGGGTGGTAACGGCAACGGCAACGGTCGACACAGCTCCGGCAACGGCCTGGCCGACGGCGCGAACGGGGCGCCGCCCAGGCATCGCCGGTCCGAAGCTGAAGCCCCGCTGAGCTCGCTGAGCGACTCATGGCGTACGTCACAGTCGCCGGAGTCGCCCTCGGCCGGCCGGCACTCCCGCCCGGCCGAGGGCAACGGCGCCGCGGCCTCCGGGCTGGACGGCTTGGGCAGCATCGGCTATCGGGACTCCTGGCGGTCCGATCCGCCCGTTCCGGAGCAACCGGGCCAGCTGCCCGGGCCCCGGCACGCGTCCGGTCCCGAGCAGACCTACCGAAGCGGGGCTTACCCGGTTTCGCCCCTCGACCAGGCCTCCGGGTCGCTACCGCTCCCACCGGCGCCGCCCACCGAGTCCCCGTCGTCGTTCACCGACTCGTCCTCGTTCAACGGAGCCTCGTCGTTCACCGAGTCGTCTCCGCTCGGTGGCGCCCGGTCGCCTTCCGAGTCCCTGTTGGACGGGCATCGGTCGCCGAGTGACTCGTCCTCGTTCAACGGGACTTCGTCGTTTACCGAGTCGTCTTCGTTCAACGGGACCTCGTCGTTTACCGACTCGTCCTCGTTCAACGGGGACTCGTCGTTCACGGACTCGGCTTCGTTCAACGGCACGTCCTCGTTCACGGACTCGCCTCCCCGCGGCGCGCACCGGTCCTCCGGCGACTCGCCGTCCTTCAACGGATCCACGTCGTTCGGCGGTTCGACCTCGTTCGACCGGGCGCGGCCGTCGAACGACTCGCCTCCGTTCGCCGGGACGCCGTCGTTCGCGGACGACCCGCTGTTCGGAGAGTCGCCCTCGTCGTTCCTGGAGCGCCCGCCGCTGCCCGACCAGGCCCCGCCGCGCTCGGGTTCGAGGCGTGCGGGTGGGCCGACGGGGAACGGCCAGCCGCCGTCCTCCTTCGCCCCGGGGGCTCCGCCGCCCGGTGCTCCGCCATCGGGCAGATCCCGCCCCGGTGCGCTGCCACCCGGCGCGCTGCCGCCCGGGGCCATGCCACCCCGCCAGCGCGCGGGCTCGCCTCCGCCGCCGTGGGCCGTCCCGCCCGGCGGGCCGCCTTCGGACGGGCCGCCGCGCCCGCCGCGCCGGGGCGGGCCACCCCCGATGCACCAGCCGCCTCCTGGCGTGCCGGGCCAGCCTCCCGGTGGCCCGCCCTCGGCCGGCCGACCAGGTGCGCCGCCCAGCGGTTTCCAGCCCGGTGGTCCGGGAGCGAACGGCCTGCGCCAGCCGAACGGTTTCGTGCCGGGTGGTCCCGGCCCAGCCGGTCAGCCGGACGGCTTCGTACCCGATGGCCCCCGGCCCCCCGGTCAGCCGGACGGTTTCGTGCCGGGCGGTCCTCGGCCGATCGGCCAGCCGCCGCGGACCTTCGGCCCGACCGGTTCGCCGGCGCCCGGCCAACCTCCCCCGGGTCCTCGTTCGCCGGGGCGGCGGTCCATCGGCGGCGGCACCAGGAGCACCCCCGGCATCCCCGGAGCGCTCCCGCCGGCCGCCAGCATGGGGCTCGGCGCCCCGGCGCCGCCGCGTCCGGGCGACCGGCCGGCGGACGTACCGGCCCCGGCCGAGACGTGGTCCGGCCCGCCGACCGGCCTGGCCGAACCGGGCCTGGGCAAGCCCGAACCGGTGCCCGGCGAACCCGGGTTCGGAGCGGAGCGCACCGAGGCGGTCAGGGCCGCCGCGCCCGGCCTGGCCGAGGCCGAGCCGGACGTCGCCGGCGCCGAGCGCACCGAAGCGGTGCGGTCCGATTCGGTGCCGAGCGCACGGACCGCCGACGGCGGGCTGGAACTGCTGGACCGGGGTCAACCGAGCACCCCGCGCCGGCGCCGGTCGGCCGAGGACGACTCGAAGACCGAACGCCGCCCGGCCACCGCGCCTGCCTCCGAAAACGGCGCCGCGGCCGTCAAGACCAGGAGCGGCCGGCGCCGGAAGAAGGAGAACCTCTGGCGCGAGATCCCCATGCTGCTGCTGGTCGCGCTGCTGCTCACCTCGCTCATCCAGACCTTCCTGGCCCGGGTGTACGAGATCCCGTCCGGCTCGATGGAGAAGACGCTGCACGGGTGCACCGGCTGCACCAACGACCGGGTGATGGTGGACAAGCTGAGCTACCGGTTCGGCGACCCGTCCCCGGGTGATGTCGTCGTCTTCGAGGGTCCGCCCAGCTGGAAGGACGAGGACGACACGGAGAGCTCCCGGTCGAGCAACCCGGTGGTGAGCGCGCTGCAGTCGGCCGGCTCGCTGATCGGCCTGGCCGCGCCGGACGAGAAGGACCTGATCAAACGGGTGATCGCGGTGGGGGGCCAGACGGTGGCCTGCTGCGACGCGCAGAACCGGGTCACCGTGGACGGGAAACCGCTGGCCGAGCCGTACATCTACTACGTGCCCACCCGCCCGGTCGGCCAGCAGTCCTTCGGCCCGGTCAAGGTGCCGGAGGGGTTCCTGTGGGTGATGGGGGACAGCCGCAACAACTCGAAGGACTCGCGCTGGCCGGGGCACGGGGCGATCCCGATCGGCAACGTGATCGGCAAGGCGCGGTTCGTGGTGCTGCCGTTCTCCCGGATCAAGTCGATTCCCGACCCGAATCCGCAGCGAGTGGTGTTGGCCGCCCCACCTGTCGAGCGTCGACCGCCATCCGGTAAGTAGTCAGCCCATGGTTCGATCCGTCGCGGTCCGTCCGGAGCCGTGGCCGCGCCCGCCGCGCGCCGTGGTGCGTCGCTCCACCGGCATATGGGCCTGGGAGTCCGCCCTGCACCGGCACGGGCTCGGCCCGGTCGTCGGGGTGGACGAGGCCGGCCGGGGCGCCTGCGCCGGCCCGTTGGTGGTCGCCGCCTGCGTGCCGCGCCCGGGTGACGCCGGCCGGTTCGACGGCCTCACCGACTCCAAGCTGCTCACTCCGGCCGCCCGCGAGGCGTTCTACAAGAAGATCGTCCGCCGCGCGCTGGACTGGGCGGTGCTGATCATCCCGCCGGCCGAGGTGGATGTGCGCGGGGTGCATGCGGCGAACGTGGCCGGGATGCGCCGCGCGGTCGCCAAGCTGAAGCTGCCGGTCGGTTACGTGCTGACCGACGGCTTCGCGGTGAAGGGCTTCTCCGTGCCCGCCCTGGCCGTACCGAAGGGGGACCAGGCGGCGGCCTGTGTCGCGTCCGCCTCGGTGCTGGCTAAGGTCACCCGGGACCGAATCATGGTCGAGCTGGACCGGGAGTGGCCGGCCTACGGGTTCGCCGAGCACAAGGGTTACTGCACACCGGCGCACGACCGGGCGCTGGCCGAGCACGGCCCGAGCCCGGTGCACCGGTACTCGTTCGTCAACGTGGCGCGGGCCGCTCGCGCGGTGGCCGGCATGCGGGACAATCTGGGAACGGGCGAATCGAGGTTCGCCGTGGTGGGCTCGGCCGACGGATCGGACGAGATCAGGGAGAAGATCGGAGCGGGGGTGGGAGAGTGAGCGCGGAGGACCTCGAGAAGTACGAGACCGAGATGGAGCTCTCGCTCTACAAGGAGTACCGGGACATCGTCGGTCAGTTCTCCTACGTGGTGGAGACGGAGCGCCGCTTCTACCTGGCGAACGCGGTCGACGTGGCGCCGAGGAACTCGGACGGCGAGATCTACTTCGAGGTGCGGATGTCGGACGCGTGGGTGTGGGACATGTACCGGCCCGCGCGGTTCGTCAAGCACGTCCGGGTGATCACCTTCAAGGACGTGCACGTGGAGGAGCTGGACAAGCCGGACCTGCGTTTACCAGAAAACGAGGCGTTCGGCTGAACCGGGGCGGCCCGATGGCCGAGTTGTGCACATCGGGTCGAGTTGTCCACAGGCGGCCCGGAACGCCTGGTCGGTGCCTCGGCGGTGCGCCACCGTTGGCGGTGTGAGAGCCAAGGACGAGCTGGGTCGGCGGGGCGAAGACCTCGCCGTCGAGTACCTGGAGCGGCAGGGCCTGGTGGTGCTGTCGCGCAACTGGCGCTGCCGGGACGGCGAGCTGGACGTGGTGGCCACCGACCGCACGCGGCTGGTGGTGTGCGAGGTCAAGACGCGCTCCGGGACGGGCTACGGTTCGCCGGCCGAGGCGGTGACCCACCAGAAGGCCGCCCGGATCCGCCGGGTCACCCAGTCCTGGCTGGCCGCGCACCGGACCCGCTGGTGTGAGATCCGGTTCGACGTGCTGGCGGTCATGGCCCCGCCGGGCGGCCAGGTCACCGTGCGGCACTACCCGGGGGCGTTCTGATGGGGCTGGCCAGGGCCTGGTCGGTCGCGCTGCTCGGGGTGGACGGCCGGCTGGTGGAGATCGAGGCCGACATCGGCATCGGGCTGCCCGGAGTGCACCTGGTCGGCCTGCCGGACGCGGCGCTCGGCGAGGCCAAGGACCGGGTGCGCTCCGCCGTGGTCAACTCGGGCTGGGAGTGGCCGAACCGGCGGATCACCCTGGCGCTGTCCCCGGCGACCATGCGCAAGGCGGGGAGTGGGTTCGATCTCGCCCTGGCCTGCGCGGTGCTCGCGGCGGCCGGTGAGGTCCCGGTCAGCCGGCTGGACCGGGCGGTGCTGGTCGGGGAACTGGCGTTGGACGGCCGGCTGCGGCCCGTGCCCGGGGTGCTGCCCTGCCTGCTCGCCGCGCGGGGTGTCGCGGCCCGCGCGGTGGTGGTCCCCGAGTCGACGCTGCCGGAGGCGTCCCTGGTCACCGGCCTGCCCGTGCTCGGTGCGCGCCGGCTGAACGACGTGCTGGAGTGGTTGAAGGGCCGGGCCGAGCTGGTCCGCCCGGGTGGGCCGGTCACCGTCGCCGATGGGGAGCCGGCCCCCGAGCTGGCCGATGTGCTCGGGCAGGAGCATGCCCGCGCCGCGCTGGAGATCGCCGCCGCCGGCGGGCATCACCTGTTGCTGGTCGGCCCGCCGGGCACCGGCAAGACCATGCTGGCCCGGCGGCTGGTGGGCCTGTTACCCGAGCTGACTCCGGACGAGGCGCTGGAGCTCGCCGCCGTCCGCTCGGTTGCCGGGAAGCTGCCCAGGAGCGGGCCGCTGTCCCGGACGCCGCCGTTCATCGCCCCGCACCAGTCGGCCTCGTTGGCCTCGCTGGTCGGTGGCGGTGGCGGCCTGGCCAAACCCGGCTCGGTCTCCCTGGCCCACCTCGGCGTGCTGTTCGTCGACGAAGCGGCCGAGTGGCCGTCGCACCTGCTGGAGTCGCTGCGTACGCCCCTGGAGGAGGGGGAGATCCGGCTGGCCCGGACCGACGGTTCGGTGCGCTATCCGGCCCGGTTCCAGCTGGTGCTGGCGACCAACCCGTGCCCGTGTGCTCCCGCGCACGACCGGGACTGCAGCTGCCCCTCCTCGGTCCGCCGCCGCTACCTGGCCAAACTGTCCGGCCCGTTGCTCGACCGGGTGGACCTGCGCGCCGAGCTGCACCCGCTGGTCGGGCTGTGCGAGCCGGGCCACGAGCCGTCGGAGAGCACCGCGACGGTGCGGGCGCGGGTCCTCGCCGCCCGGGCGGCCGCGCGGGCCAGGTGGGTCGAGTTCGGCTGGCACACCAACGCCGAGGTTCCGGGGACGGTGCTGCGCACCGGCTTCCGGTTGCCCCGGCCGGTGGTCCAGCCGCTGGACGTGGGGCTGAGCCGGGGCCTGCTCACCGCTCGCGGCGCCGACCGGGCACTGCGGGTGGCCTGGACGCTGGCCGACCTGGCCGGTGCGTCCCGGCCGGACCGGGACATGGTGGAGCGGGCCATCCAGTTCAAGGAACGGCGGGTGGCATGAGCATGAGGCATAGCCAGGATGCCAGTGAGGTGCGGCTGGCCCGGACCTACCTGTCCGCCGTCGCTGAACCGCCGGCCCCCGCGCTCGCGGCGTTCGTGGCCCGTCACGGCCCGGTCCGGGCGGCCGAGTTGGTGCGCGCGGGTGAGGTGCCGGAGATCGTGGAGAAGGAGACGATCGCGCGCCGGGACCGAGACCGGGTGGTGGCCCACCTCAGCGCGGCGGCGGCGGTGGGTGCCCGGCTGGTCACGCCGGAGGACGCCGAGTGGCCGGCCGCCCAGTGCCTGGCGTTCGAGCTGGCCGGCCACAGGCACCTGCCGGCCCCGATCGCGCTGTGGGTGCGCGGCGAGGCCCGGCTGGACGAGATGGTCGAGCGGTCGGTGGCCATCGTCGGTTCCAGGGCGGCCACCGGCTACGGCGGCCGGGTCGCCCACACGCTGGCCCTCGGCGTGGCCGGCGCGGGGTTCACGGTTGTCTCCGGCGCCGCGTTCGGCATCGACGCGGCGGCGCACCGGGGGGCGCTCGCCGCCGATGGGCGCACCATCGCGGTGCTCGCCTGCGGCATCGAACGCGCCTACCCGATGGCCCACGACCGGCTGCTGCGGCACATCGCGCGGACCGGGTTGGTCGTCTCCGAGTACCCGCCGGGTACCGCGCCGGCGCGCCACCGGTTCCTGGTGCGCAACCGGATCATCGCCGGTCTGGCCGGCGGCACGGTCGTGGTGGAGGCGGGCTGGCGCAGCGGTTCGCGGCGCACCGCCTCGGACGCGGGGCTGCTCGGCCGGCCGTTGATGGCCGTGCCCGGGCCGGTGACCTCGGCGATGTCGGTCGGGTGCCACCGGCTGCTGCGTGAGCCCGGCACGGTGGCGGTGACCCGGCCGGAAGAGGTCATCGAAGCAGTCGGCCGGATCGGCGTCGACCTCGCCCCGGGGTTGGCCGAGGGCGGCGGTCCGAGGCGTATCACCGACGGGCTTTCCGACGCCGGGCAGCGGGTGCACGAGTCGCTGTCCTGGTCGGCGGCCAGCGACCCGGACCAGGTTTCCATGGAATCCGGGCTGCCCGTCGAGCTGGTCCGGGTGGCGCTGCCCGAGCTGGTACGCAACGGCCTCGCCGAGCGCACAGGGAACGGCTGGCGGCGCTGTCCCCGGCTCGGGTAACCGGCGTGGCGGTGCTTGACCGGGCGGCCCCGGGAGCGCACCGTGCTGGTGCCGCCTCGACACGGAAGGTTGGGCACCAGGTATGCCGAGCTCCGACGAACCGGCAGATGCGGACGCGCTGCCGGCGGACCTGGCGGACGCGCGCCGGGCGTTCGAGCGCCACCTCCGGCTGGAGCGGGCGACGTCGGCGCACACCGTCCGCGCCTACCTGGGCGACCTGGACGCCCTGCTGCGCACGGTGGCCGACACCGGCCTCGCCGGCCTGGACCTCGCCGCGCTGCGCCGCTGGCTGGCCGCGCAACGGGCGGCCGGGGCCAGCCGGGCCACCCTCACCCGACGGGCCTCCTCGGCGCGGGTGTTCACCGCGTGGGCGGCGCGGACCGGCCGGCTGGCCACCGACCCCGGCCAGCGGCTCGCCGCGCCGCGCAAGCACCGCACGCTGCCGTCGGTGCTGACCGTGGAACAGGCCGACGCCATGCTCACCGCGGCCACCTCCGGTGCGGCCGAGGAGGACCCGGTCGCGGTGCGTGACCTGTTATTGCTCGAGCTGCTCTACGCCACCGGGGTCCGGGTGTCCGAGCTGTGCGGCCTCGACCTGGACGGCGTCGACCAGCGCCGGAGGGCGCTGCGCGTGCTCGGCAAGGGCGGCAGGGAACGCACCGTGGTGTACGGCGTGCCCGCCCAGCGCGCCCTGGAGCGCTGGCTCGGCGGGCACCGGAGCGCGCTGGCCCGGCCCGGCTCGCCGGCCGCGCTGCTGCTCGGCGCGCGCGGCGGCCGGCTGGACCCGAGGGTGGCCCGTTCCGTGGTCAACGCCGCCGCCGGCGCCGTGCCCGGCGGGCCGGCGCTGTCGCCGCACGGCCTGCGGCACAGCGCCGCGACCCACCTGCTGGTCGGCGGCGCGGACCTGCGCTCCGTGCAGGAGCTGCTCGGCCACGCCACGCTGGCCACCACCCAGCTGTACACACACGTCACGGTGGACCGCCTCAAGGCAATTCACGACCAGGCGCACCCCAGGGCGTGACGTCTGATCGATCGCCCGGAACGGCGATCACGCTCAGCGCGCCCCGGCGCTCTCAGCGCGGCGGGCCGGACCAGGGGAGCAGGCGCACCCGTAGCGCGCGGACCAGCAGCAACGGGTCCAGGTACTCGCCGTCCCGCCGCAGGCCCCAGTGCAGGCAGGCGGCCGCCGGGCAGGCCCGGTGTCCGGGCGCCAGCCGGCCGAGCGGCTCACCCCGGCTCACCCGCTGCCCGGCCCGCACCGCGGCGGTGACCGGCTCGTAGCTGGTGCGCAGCCCGTCGGCGTGATCAACCGCCACCACGCCCCGGTCGGCCAGCGGGGCGGCGTACACGATCGTGCCATCGGCCGGCGCCAGCACTGGCTGGTCGGGCACACCGGCCAGGTCGGCTCCTCGGTGGCCGGGTCCGTACGGCATGGACGGCGGCTGGAACGGCCGGGTCACCGAGGGCACCGGCGCGAGCGGCCAGCCGAACCGCGCCACCGGCACCGGCCGCACCCAGCCCGGCACCGCCGCTACCGGCCGCGAATCGTCCCGGAACGTCGCCATCGGCTCGGCTCGGGCACTCCCGCCCAACCCGGCCATAACCACGCTGACCAGCACCATCGCCATCCGAACCCGTCCCAGCGCCATGCCCGCGATGGTGCGTCGACCAGGTCCCCGGAGTCACCCGGCGGACCCGCCGCTGTGGACAACTCCGGCCGCTGTGCACAACCCGGTCACCTCCACCGACCCGGTGTGGTCACCGATCCGTTCCGGCGTACACTGACGGACGCATCTCGTGTACCACGAGGTGACTTCGCGCGTCCGCGCAACCCGTTGTCCGAGTCGTTCGCGGCCGGTCGGCGGGCAACGTAGCCCGGGCGGTCCCGAGGGCGTCAGCAACATCGGCCCGAGGGTCCGGGAGACGGCGCGGCGCTAGGGCGGTACCACCCGGTGCCGCGACACAACCGCTGATCGAAAAGAGGAGTGAGGACAGGCCATGGCCGTCGTCACGATGAAGCAACTGCTCGACTCCGGCGTGCACTTCGGGCATCAGACCCGCCGCTGGAACCCGAAGATGAAGCGCTACATCTTCACCGAGCGCAACGGCATCTACATCATCGACCTGCAGCAGACGCTGTCCTACATCGACCGGGCGTACGAGTTCGTCCGGGAGACCGTCGCCCACGGCGGCTCGGTGCTGTTCATCGGCACCAAGAAGCAGGCCCAGGAGGCCATCGCCGACGAGGCCCAGCGGGTGAACATGCCGTACGTCAACCAGCGCTGGCTGGGCGGCATGCTGACCAACTTCCAGACCGTGCACAAGCGCCTCCAGCGGCTCAAGGAGCTGGAGTCGATGGAGCAGAGCGGCGGCTTCGACGGGCGCACCAAGAAGGAAATCTTGATGCTGACCCGGGAGAAGGACAAGCTCGAGCGCACCCTCGGCGGCATCCGGGACATGGCCAAGGTGCCCAGCGCGGTGTGGGTGGTCGACACCAAGAAGGAGCACATCGCGGTCGGTGAGGCCCGCAAGCTGGGCATCCCGGTGGTGGCCATCCTGGACACCAACTGCGACCCGGACGAGGTCGACTTCCCGATCCCGGGCAACGACGACGCGATCCGGTCCGCCGCGTTGCTCACCAAGGTGATCGCGCGCGCCGCCGCCGACGGCCTGATGGCCCGCTCCTCGCGCGGCCGGGGCAACGACGGCGAGGAGAAGCCGGAGGCCGGCCCGGCCACCGACGAGCCGTTGGCCGAGTGGGAGCAGGAGCTGCTGGCCGGTGGTTCGGACGGCGCGACCCTGACCGCCCCCGAGGCCGGTGGTGACCCGGTCGCCGCCGGTGCGGCGCCCGCCAGCACCAGCAACGGTGCGCAGCAGACCGCCGAGTAAGTCCCCAGTTCAAACCTCAGCAAGGACGGGTAGCACACCACCATGGCGAATTACACGGCCGCCGACGTCAAGCGACTCCGTGAAATCACCGGCTCCGGGATGATGGACTGCAAGAAGGCCCTGGAGGAGTCGGACGGCGACCTGGACAAGGCCGTCGAGCTGCTCCGCATCAAGGGCGCGAAGGACGTGGGCAAGCGCGCCGAGCGGGCCACCTCGGCCGGTCTCGTGGTCGGTCAGACCAGCGACAACGGCGGCACCGTCGTCGAGCTGCTCTGCGAGACCGACTTCGTGGCGAAGAGCGACGACTTCCAGGCGCTGGCCGCCAAGGTGCTGGCCGCCGCCGCCGCGACCACCCCGGCCGACGTGGACGCGCTGCGCGCGGCCGCGCTGGACGGCGGGACGGTGGATGACGCGGTGCAGGCACTCTCCGCCCGGATCGGCGAGAAGCTCCAGCTCTCCCGGTACGTGCACTTCGACGGCCCGGTCGCGCTGTACCTGCACCGCAGGGCCACCGACCTGCCGCCGGCGATCGGCATCCTGGTCTCCTACACCGGCGAAGGCGAGTCGGCCGCCGAGTTCGCCCGGGGCGTGGCGATGCACATCGCCGCCGCCCGGCCGAAGTACCTCACCCGGGACGACGTGCCCGAGGAGGCGGTGACCAACGAGCGGCGCATCGCCGAGGCGACCGCCCGCGAGGAGGGCAAGCCCGAGCAGGCCCTGCCGAAGATCATCGAAGGCCGGGTCAACGGCTTCTTCAAGGACGTCGTGCTGCTCGAGCAGGCCTCGGTGCAGGACACCAAGAAGACCGTCAAGGCCGCGCTGGCCGAGGCCGGCGTGACCGTGAACCAGTTTGCCCGCCTCGAAGTCGGGCAGGCCTGAGCGCGTGACTGGCACCAACGGCGGTGGCCGTCCGAGTCATCTCGGCGGCTACCGCCGTGTGCTGCTCAAGCTCGGCGGTGAGATGTTCGGCGGCGGCTCGGTCGGGGTGGACCCGATCGTGGTGCAGACGGTGGCCCGTCAGCTGGCCGACGTCGTAGCCAGCGGGGTACAGGTCGCGGTGGTGATCGGCGGCGGCAACTTCTTCCGCGGCGCCCAGCTCATCGAGGGCGGCATGGAGCGCTCGCGCGCCGACTACATGGGCATGCTGGGCACGGTGATGAACTGTCTCGCGCTGCAGGACTTCCTGGAGCGCGAGCACGGCATCGACACCCGGGTGCAGACGGCGATCACCATGGGGCAGGTCGCCGAGCCGTACATCCCGCGCCGGGCCATCCGGCACCTGGAGAAGGGCCGCGTGGTCATCTTCGGGTCCGGGGTCGGCATGCCGTACTTCTCCACCGACACGGCCGGCGCGCAGCGGGCCCTGGAGATCGGCTGCGACGTGGTCCTGCTGGCCAAGGGCGTGGACGGGGTCTACGACGCCGACCCCAAGACCGAGCCGAACGCCAAGATGTTCGACGAGATCAGCCACCGGGAGGCACTCGAGCGCGGGCTCAAGGTCGCGGACGCCACGGCGTTCAGCCTGTGCATGGAAAACCGGATGCCGATCATCGTGTTCAACCTGTTGACCGAGGGCAACATCGGCCGCGCGGTCCGGGGTGAGAGGATCGGCACATTGGTCAGTACGCCCGAGTAGCCGAACCAAGCGCGCGGGCGTCCGGCCCAACCACTGCAAGCACCTGGAGCAGCCGTGATCGACGAGACTCTCTTCGAAGCCGAGGAGAAGATGGAGAAGGCCGTCTCGGTCACCCGAGAGGACCTCAGCGCGGTGCGTGCCGGCAGGGCCACCCCGGCGATGTTCTCCCGGATCGTGGTGGACTACTACGGGGCGCCCACCCCGCTGAACCAGCTGGCCTCGGTGAACATCCCCGAGGCCCGGATGGCGGTGATCAAGCCCTACGACGCCAGCCAGCTCAAGGCGTTGGAGAAGGCGATCCGGGACTCCGACCTGGGTGTCAATCCCTCCAACGACGGCCTGATCATCCGGGTGGTGATCCCGCAGCTGTCCGAGGAACGCCGCCGGGACCTGGTGAAGGTGGTCAAGGGCAAGGGCGAGGACGGCCGGGTGTCCATCCGCAGCATCCGGCGCAAGGCGATGGAAGAGCTTCACCGCATCGCCAAGGACGGCGAGGCCGGCGAGGACGAGGTGTCCCGCGCGGAGAAGGAACTGCAGCAGGCCACCGACCGATACGTGGCCCAGGTCGACGAGCTGGTCAAACACAAGGAAGCGGAACTCCTCGAGGTGTGAGCGAGGTGGCTACCGCGGCGGATCGACCGCCTTCCCGGCTAGGTCGAGATCTGCCTGCGGCGATCTCGGTGGGAGTCGCTCTCGGCGTGGTCATAGTGGCCAGCCTGTGGTTCATTCGCGAGCTGTTCATCGTGGTCGTCGCCGTGGCCGTGGCGGTCTCCACCTGGGAGCTGGCCGGCGCGCTGCGCCGCGGTGGCGGCATCAAGGTGTCGCTGTGGCCGGCGCTCATCGGCGGCCAGGCGATGCTGTGGCTGGCCTGGCCGTTGGGCGCGCTCGGCGTGGTCGCGGCGGCCGCGACCACGATGCTGGCCTGCATGCTGTGGCGGATGCCGGACGGGCCGGACAACTTCCTCCGGGACGTCAGCGCGTCCATGTTCACCGTGGCCTACGTGCCGTTCTTCGCCGCCTTCGCGGCGATGCTGGTGCTGCCGCTGGACGGCACCCAGCGGGTGCTCACCTGGATGCTGTGCGTGGTCGCCTCGGACGTGGGCGGCTACGCGGCCGGTGTGCTCGCCGGGCGGCACCCGATGGCCCCGAACATCAGCCCGAAGAAGTCGTGGGAGGGCTTCGCCGGTTCGCTGATCGCCGGTTCCGTCGCCGGCGCGATCTGCGTCTCCGAGCTGCTGCACGGGGACTGGCGGCTGGGCGCGCCGCTGGGGGCACTGCTGGTCGCGGCGGCCACCATCGGCGACCTGATCGAGTCGCTGATCAAACGTGACCTCGGGTTGAAGGACATGGGCTCGCTGTTGCCGGGGCACGGCGGGCTGATGGACCGGATGGACTCCATGTTGCCCACCGCACTGGTCGCCTGGGTGCTGCTGAGCACGTTCGTGCCTACCGCCCCGTGAGGCGCGGGTCCGCCCCCGGTGTCCCGGCCCCGGTGCCCAGCCCGAACATCTGGCACTGGCCCGAGGTCTACGAGCAGGAGAACCGCGCGCAGGACGCCGCCGGGCAGATCTGGGCGGCGCTGCGCGAGGCCGGCGACTGGGCCGGCGCGGATGTGCTGGACGTCGGCTGCGGGGACGGCTTCCACCTGCCGTACTTCGCCCGGACCGCGCGCACCGTGGCCGGGGTCGAGCCCCACCCGCCGCTGGTGGCCCGCGCCCGGGCTCGAGTGACCGGCCTCCCGGAGGTGCGCGTGCTGGCCGGCGGTGCCGAGTCGCTGCCGCTGCCGGACGCCAGCGTGGACCTGGTGCACGCGCGCACCGCGTACTTCTTCGGCCCGGGCTGCGAGCCGGGACTGGCCGAGGCGGACCGGGTGCTGCGCCCCGGCGGCCTGCTGGCCATCGTCGACCTGGACGCCACGTGCCCGCCGTACGGCGACTGGATGCGCGCCGACCTGCCCCGCTACGACCCGGCCGAGGTGGAGCGGTTCTTCGCCCGCCAGGGGTTCCGACAGCGCCGGGTGGACACCCGCTGGCGGTTCGCCGACCGGGCCACCCTGGAGGCGGTGCTGCGGATCGAGTTCTCCGCCGAGGTGGCCGGCCGGGCGATCGCGGCCACCGACGGGCTGACCCTGCCGGTCGGCTACCGGCTGCACACCCGCCGCAAGCCGTCGGGCCTGGTGCTGCCTTAGCTCAGCCGGAGCTGGCCGCCCTCGGCGGACACCGGGCGGGCCGCCAGCGGTCGCTTCGCCGGACCGTTGGTGACCGAGCCGTCGGTGGCGCTGAACTCGCTGCCGTGGCAGGGGCAGATGATGTTCCCACCGCTCACCGAGCCGACCGTACAGCCCTGGTGGGTGCAGGTGGCGGAGAACGCCTTGAAAGTTCCGGCGGCCGGTTGGGTGACCACCACCCGCTGCGCGGAGAAGACCTTGCCGCCGCCCACCGGGACCGCGCTGGCCGGGCCGAGGTCGATGCCCGAGGGCTGGGCCGCCGGGGGGTTTCCGGGCGCGGCGGCCTGGGGGGCGCCGGACGCGGCCTGGCCGCCGGTGGCCGGCTCGGCGGGAGTGGGAGCGGGAGCGGGGGCCGGCGCGGGGGAGTAGGTGGAGCAGCCGGTGGCCACCAGGGCGGCGGCCGCGGTCGCGGCGCCACCGGCGGCCAGCGCCCCCCGCCGGTTCAGCCGCGGCGCGGTGTTCGGGGGTGCGGCGTTGCCTTCGGACACGTTGTTGACCTTTCTTCGTGGTGGGAGGTCCGCCAGTCCACCACAGCCCCCGGTCGGTGTGCTTGCCGGTTGCTTTCCGTGGCCCAAATGGAACGCGTCGCCGGCCGAGGACTCCCGTCCGCTACGTGGGACAATGGACCCGTCATGAGCTCACTGCCGTTGGTGTTCGACGCGCCCAAGCGCGGTCTCCCGCCCTCCCACCTCGCCGACCTTTCCGCCGATGACCGGCGGGCGGCCGTGGTCGCGCTGGGCGAGAAGCCGTTCCGGGCCAACCAGCTGTCCCGGCACTACTTCGCCCGGCTGACCGTCGACCCGGCAGACATGACGGACATCCCGGCGGCCAGCCGGGAGCGGTTGGTGGCCGAGATGATGCCCCCGCTGTTCACCGTGGTTCGCGCGATGAGCTGCGACGACGGCGAAACGGTCAAGACGCTGTTGCGGGCGCACGACGGCACGCTCATCGAAAGCGTGCTGATGCGCTACCCGGACCGGGCCACGCTGTGCATCTCCAGCCAGGCCGGCTGCGGCATGGCCTGCCCGTTCTGCGCCACCGGCCAGGGCGGGCTGACCCGCAACCTGTCCACCGCCGAGATCGTGGACCAGGTGCGGATGGGCGCGGTGGCGATGCGCGAGGGAGCTACCGGTGCTCCGGGCCGGTTGTCCAACATCGTGTTCATGGGCATGGGCGAACCGCTGGCCAACTATCGCCGGGTGATCGACGCCGTGCACCGCATCTGCGACCCGGCACCGGACGGCCTGGGCATCTCGCAGCGCTCGGTGACGGTGTCCACGGTCGGCCTGGTGCCGGCCATCCGCAAGCTCACCGAGGAAGGCCTACAGGTGCGCCTGGCGGTGTCCCTGCACACCCCGGACGACGAGCTGAGGGACACCCTGGTGCCGGTGAACAACCGGTGGAAGGTGGCCGAGGTGCTGGAGGCGGCCCGGGGCTACGCGGACCGCACCGGCCGCCGGGTGTCCATCGAGTACGCCCTGATCCGGGACGTGAACGACCAGCCGTGGCGGGCGGACCTGCTGGGCAAACTGCTCCGCCGGCACCTCGGCCAGTTCGCGCACGTGAACGTGATCCCGCTCAACCCGACCCCGGGCAGCAAGTGGGACGCCAGCCCGAAGCCGGTGGAGCGGGAGTTCGTGCGGCGGGTGAACGCGCAGGGCGTGGCCTGCACCGTCCGGGACACCCGGGGCCAGGAGATCGCCGCCGCCTGCGGCCAGCTCGCCGCCGAAGGGTGACGCCGCCCTTATCAGCAATATATTGCGATTGCCGCTACCTGGTGTTTAGCTCGAGCCATGTACTTGGCGATGCACATGAGCGACGGCCTGGTCAACGCGCCGACTTCCGCCGCGTTCGCCGTGGTGGCCGCGCTCGGCCTGGCCGTGTGCGTGGCCAAGGCGCGCGCCGACCTGGACAGCCGCACCGCCCCGATGGCCGGCCTGGTGGCGGCGTTCGTGTTCGCCGTGCAGATGCTGAACTTCCCGATCCTGCCCGGCGCCAGCGGCCACCTGCTCGGCGGAGCGCTGGTGGCCATCCTGGTCGGCCCCTGGGTGGGCTCGATCTGCATCGCGCTGGTGCTGGTGGTGCAGAGCCTGCTGTTCGCCGACGGCGGCATCACCGCGCTGGGCATGAACATCACCAACATGGCCCTGATCGGCGTGTTCGTCGGCTACGGGGTGGCCCGTGCGCTGCGCGGCCTGGCCGCCCGGGGCCGGGGTGGGCTGATCGCCACCGCCTTCCTGGCCGCGTTCATCAACACCGTGGTGGCCTCGCTCGGGTTCGTCCTGGAGTACGCCGTCGGCGGCAGTCCGGGCCTGTCCCTGGGCACGGTGTTCGCGCTGATGGTCGGGCTGCACGCGCTGATCGGCATCGGTGAGGGCGTGATCACCGCGCTCACCGTGGGCTCGGTGGCGGCCACCCGGCCGGACCTGATCCACCTGCTGCGCGGACTGCCCAAGCCGGAGCTCGCGCTGCGCCACCGAGCGGAGGGGAGCCCGGCATGAAACGCTTCTACCTGGGCTTCCTGCTGGCCGCGCTGTTGCTGGCCGGCGTGGTTTCCTACCTGGCCTACCCGCACCCGGACGGGCTGGACACGGTCGCCCAGGAGGGCTGTCAGGTCACCGAGATAGACGGCAAGGAGCAGCTGGTCGGCACCTGCATCGCGCGGAACGCCACCGACCCGGCCACCGCTTCCTCACCGCTGGCCGACTACGCGGTCGGTGGCAACCCGGCGCTCACCGGGGTGGCCGGGGTGGTCGGCGTGCTGGTCACCTTCGCGCTGGCCGGTGGCCTGTTCTGGCTGCTGCGGCGCCGCCCGGCGGAGTAGCCGGTGGGAGCCGGACACGCCCATCCGCTGTACCTGGCCGGCAACTCGCCGGTGCACCGGCTGCCGCCGCAGGTGAAGATCGTGGCGGCGGTGTCGGGCCTGATCTGCGTGGTGGCCACGCCGCGTGAGGCGTTCGGCGCGTTCGGCGGCTACCTGGCGGTGCTGGCCGGGGTATGGCTGGTGGCCGGCATCCCGCCGCGCTGGCTGGCCTCGCGGGCGCTGATCGAGGCACCGTTCGTGGTGCTGGCGGTGCTGCTGCCGTTCGCCGAGGGCGGCGAGCGGGTGGACTGGCTGGGGCTGTCGCTGTCCCAGCCCGGCCTGCTGGCCGCGTGGAACATCCTGGCCAAGGGCACGCTGGGCGTGCTCACCTCGCTCACCCTGGCGGCCACCACACCGCTGCCCGACCTGTTGCTCGGCCTGCAGCGGTTGCGCGCGCCCAACGTGGTGGTCACCATCTGCACCCTGATGCTGCGCTACCTGGACGTGATCGCCGGCGAGGCCCGCCGGATGCGCATGGCCCGGATCTCCCGGGGCCACGACCCCCGGTTCCTCTGGCAGGCCGGCGCGGTCGCCCGGGGCATCGGCACGCTGTTCATCCGGGGTTACGAGCGGGGCGAGCGGGTACACCTGGCCATGCTCTCCCGGGGCTGGACCGGCACCATGCCGGCGCTGGCCGAACGGCCGGCCTCGGCCCGCCAGTGGGCCGCCGGGCTCACCCCGGTGGCCTGCGCCGCCGCGCTCGCCCTGACCGCACTGGTGGCCTGGTGAACCGCCCCGAGCCCGGCCGCGCCTCGGTCTCCACGCCCGAGGCCGTGTCGTCCGTCGAGCCGTCCCTCGAGGTCGGCGAGCTGGCCTTCGCCTACCCGGACGGGCACCAGGCGCTGTTCGGCGTGAACCTGCGCATCGAGCCGGGGGAGCGGGTCGCCCTGCTCGGCCCCAATGGCGCCGGCAAGACCACCCTGGTGCTGCACCTGAACGGCATCCTCACCGCCGGCCACGGCACCGTGGCGGTGGGCGGCCTGCCGGTCACCAAGCCGCACCTGGCGGAGATCCGCCGCCGGGTGGGCATCGTCTTCCAGGACCCGGACGACCAGCTGTTCATGCCCACCGTGGGACAGGACGTGGCCTTCGGCCCGCTGAACTTCGGCGTGCGCGAGCCGGAGCTGGCGCGGCGGGTGACCGACGCGCTGGCCTCGGTGGACATGACCGAGCACGCCGAGCGCTCCCCGTTGCACCTGTCCGGCGGGCAGCGCCGCCGGGTGGCGCTGGCCACCGTGCTGGCCTGTGACCCGGAGATCCTGGTGCTGGACGAGCCGTCCGCCAACCTGGACCCGGTGGCCCGCCGCGAGCTGGCCGAGGTGCTGCTCCGGCTGGACCGGACCATGCTGATGGTCACCCACGACCTGCCCTACGCGGTGCAGCTGTGCCCGCGCTCGGTGATCCTGGACGACGGCATCGTGGTGGCCGACGGCCCCACCCGCGAGCTGCTTGCCGACCCCGAGCTACTGCGCCGGCACCGCCTCGAGCTGCCCTTCGGTTTCTCGCTGTCATAGCGCGGCTTCGAACTCGGACTCGTTCGGTGAGGCCTTCGTGCTTGTCCCCGGCGGGGCGCGGATGCCGGCGCGGCGGGTGGTCCAACAAAAGTGGCTGGACGGCACCGGCTGAGCGGTCTGCCGTCGCCGAGGCCGCGCCGGTCGCGTTCCGTCACGCATTCCGACTCGACCGTCACGCCAGGTGACGGTGGTTCGTGTGAGTACCGGGTGCTGCCCGATGCTCAGCCCGTTACATGGTCATCAGGACACCACGGTCGGTACGGCCGGTCGAAAACGGCCGTGAGGTCCTGATGACCTTGAACCGACCTCTGCCGCAACCCCCACCGCGTACCCCTCACGAAGACGAAGTGACCGCACCCGTAGCCCGAGGGACCACTCCCAAGCAGGCCTCGAGACGGACGGGTGGTGGTGCACTCGCGGGTCAATTCAGGACGGTCCCCCTGCGCCGTCGGTCACAACGCGCGTCCCGAAAGTAGGCCCGGAGTTCGGAGATGCGCTCTGAGGACTTGCATCCGGTACCCGGGTACGGACTTACTGTCGAGGTATGACCAGCTTCCAGAGCCCTACCGAATGCACCCTGCCGACCGCCGAGCAGCCGATCCGGGAGGCCGAGTTTGCGGCCTTGTTCGGCACCGCGCTCGACGTCACCCGGGTGGACCAGCGGTGGCTGCGGGTGAGCTTCGCCGACGCGGACGGCGTCGCCGCAAGGGTGCGCGACCTGGCCCGACGGGAGAGCCGCTGCTGTTCCTTCTTCGACTTCGCGGTCACCCGTACCGTGGGTCGGGTGTCGTTGGACATCCAGGTACCGCTGGCGCGGGCCGAGGTACTGGACGGCCTCGCCCAACTGGTCCGCAGGCCATAGTTGGCGGACACGGTTCCGTTATATTGAGTGTGTAGACGTGTGAAAATGTATGTTTGACAAGCGGACTGTGGTGGACTGAGCAGGACGCGGAACATATCCGATCCCGATCGGTTCGCTACCCCAGCGCCGTAGACGTTCAACCTGAGTGGACCCTGGAGGCGGCCGCCGACCCGACCGAATAGTCCGAGACCCCGATCCCAGGAGATGGGCGGGCGACATCCGGCTGATCGGCTACTCGCCATCAGCGGGGTTCGTGATCACCGTGATGATCCGGTCGGACAACCACTCCGGGGCTACGGCGTGGCGAACCAGCGGTGCGGATCTGCGCTCGTACCGAGCCGAAAGGGAGGCGCGACCATGACCGGAACAGGGAACATGACTAAGGACGAGGTGCTGGTCAAACTCCGCGAGGAGATCGCCGAGTTGCGGCGGCGCGCGAACGCGGAACCGGACCCGGCGATCCGGGCGGACCGGCTGCGGATGGCCGACGCTCGTGAGGCGGTGATGGAGGACGAGGCTGAGGCGATCGCGGCGGAGATTGCGGAGGGCCAGCAGACGGCGGCGCTGTCATTGCGGGTGCCGGCCTCCCTGGCCGCCGCGCTTAAGGCACGCGCGGACATCGAGCGGATCCCCACCTCGGCGCTGGTCCGGCGGTTGCTCACCGAGGCGCTGAACGGACCGAGCGTGCCGGTGCTCACGGTCGGGCAGGTCGAGGAGATCGCCCGGCGGGTGTACGAGGATCGCGAGCAACTGCGCCGGACGAGTGAGCGGGAGCGGGACTATCGAGAGTCTGCTTGAGTGACTTTCCGAGTACCTTTCCGCAGATTCTCCTCTGTTCCAGACTGGGCCGAATCGATTCTGCTGCCAGATCGGGGTTAGTGGTCGACCACCGCGGACCTACATCCGTTCGCCGGTGTCGGGGTGGAACAGGTGCAGCTGGTCGCTGATCGTGCGCAGGGTGATCTTGTCGCCGATCCGTGCGCCGGAGCGGCCCGGGGCTCGCACCACGATGCCCTGCTCCGGCTCGGTGGCCAGGTTGCCGTAGAGGAAGGCGTCGCTGCCGAGCTCCTCCACCACGGTGACCTCGGCCGCGATGCCCTCCCCGGTTCCGTTCGCCGGCGAGTCGCCGTTCGCGGTCCACTGCTCCGGGCGGATGCCCAGGGTGACCGTGCTCAGTCCGGCCCGCTCCAGCGCGGCGCGCTGCTCACCGGTGAGTGGTACCACCGCGCCACCCAGCCGGGCCCCGCCGTCGGCCAGGGGGACGGTGTACAGGTTCATCGCCGGCGAACCGATGAACCCGGCGACGAACGCGTTGCCGGGCTTGTCGTACAGCTCGGCCGGGCTGGCGAACTGCTGCAGCTCGCCGAGCTTGAGCACGGCCACCCGGTTGCCCATGGTCATGGCCTCGACCTGGTCGTGGGTGACGTAGATGGTGGTGACGCCGAGCCGCTGCTGCAGCGCGGCGATCTCCGCGCGGGTGCCCACCCGCATCTTGGCGTCCAGGTTGGACAGCGGCTCGTCCATCAGGAACACCTGGGGCTCGCGCACGATGGCCCGGCCCATGGCCACCCGCTGGCGCTGGCCGCCGGAGAGCGCGCCGGGCTTGCGGTCCAGGAACTCGGTCAGCCCGAGCGTCTCGGCGGCGGCGCGCACCTTCTCGTCCCGCTCGGACTTCGGCAGCCCGCGCATCTTGAGCGGGAAGTCCATGTTCTCGCCGACCGTCTTGTTCGGGTACAGGGCGTAGTTCTGGAACACCATGGCGATGTCCCGTTCCCGGGACGGCACGCCGACCATGTTCTTGCCACCGATGCGGATCTGCCCGCCGTCGATCTCCTCGAGGCCGGCGAGCATGCGCAGCGCGGTGGACTTGCCGCACCCGGACGGCCCGACGAACACCACGAACTCGCCGTCGTCGACGTTCAGGTTGAGCTGGTTGACGGCGGGGCGCGCCCCCGGGGTGTAGATGCGCGACGCCGAGTCGTAGACCACTTCAGCCATGATGAGCTCCCCTACTTCACGGCGCCGAAAGAAAGACCCTGCACCAGCTTGTTCTGCGCGATCCAGCCGGCGATGATCACCGGCAGCGCGGCCATGGTGGCCGCCGCGCAGAGCTTGGCGAAGTACAACCCCTCGCTGGTGATGAACCCGACCAGGAACACCGGCACGGTGCCGGCCCGCGCCGCCGTCAGGTTCACCGCGAGGAAGAACTCGTTCCAGGCGAAGATCACGCAGATCAGCGCGGTCGCGGCGATACCGGGGGAGACCACCGGCAGCACCACCTCGCGCATGGTGCGCGGCACCGACGCCCCGTCGATGCTCGCCGCCTCCAGCAGCGCGCCGGGCACCTCGAGGAAGAACGAGCGCATCATCCACACCGCGATGGGCAGGTTCATCGCCGTGTACAACACCACCAGCGTCCAGATGTTGTCCAGCATGTGCAGCTCGTTGACCACCACGTAGATGGGCACGATGGCGGCCACGGCCGGCAGCATCTTGGTGCTGATGAAGAAGAACAGCGCGTCCCTGGTCTTGCCGACCGGGCGCAGTGACACCGCGAACGCGGCCGGGATGCCCAGCAGCAGCACGATCACCGTGGAGATCAGCGTCGCGCCCACCGAGTTGAGCAGGGACGGGCCGATGCCCGAGCCGAAGACCTGCTCGAACTGCTCCAGGGTGGGCACGAAGAACAGCGTCGGCGGGTCGGTGTAGGCGTCCGCCTCGTGTTTGAACGCGGTGAGCACCATCCACAGCACCGGGAAGAAGAACCCGATGGCGATGATCCAGGTGAACACGTTGAGCGCTGTATTTTTCATCAGGCTGCCGCCGGCGGAGCGTCGCTCTTTCATCAGGCTGCCCTCTCCGTGCCGCTGAACGTGCGGAAGATCAGCCGCAGCGCGAAGGTGGACACGATGGTGGTCAGCAGGGCCACCACCACGCCCATCGCCGCCGACTGGCCTATGTCGAAGCCGAGGAACGCCCGTTGGTAGATGTAGAAGGGCAGGTTCGCGCTGGCCGTGCCCGGTCCGCCCCGGGTCATCATGTAGATGGCGTCGAAGGTGTTGATCAGGTAGATGGTGCCGAGCACGATGCCCAGCTCGATGAACCGGCGCAGGTGCGGCAGGGTGACCTCGCGGAATATCGCGGCCCCGGTCGCGCCGTCTACGGCCGCCGCCTCCAGGATCTCGTGGGACTGGCTCTGCAGCCCGGCCAGCAGCAGCAACATCATGAACGGCGTCCACTGCCAGACCAGCGCCATGATCACCGCGAGCAGCGGGAACGTGGAGATCCAGTCCACGCCGCGTGCGCCGAACGGCCGCAGCACGAAGTTGACCAGGCCGAACGTCGGGTCCAGCAGCACCGTCTTCCACAGCAGCGCGGCGGCCACCGGAGTGATCAGGAACGGCGTGATGAGCAGGGTGCGCACCACGCCCCGGCCGGCGAACCGCCGGTTCAGCAGCAGCGCCAGGCCCAGCCCGAGGACCACGGCGATGAGCACCGCGCCGACGGTCAGCAGCACGGTCTGGAAGGCCACCGCTCGGAACGTGCTGTCGGTGAACACCTGGACGTAGTTGTCCAGGCCGACGAAGTGCCGCGAGCCGGGCCGGACCAGGTTCCACGACTGCAACGAGTAGTAGATGGTCACCACGAACGGCAGCTGGGTGACCACGAACAGGAAGATCAGCGCGGGCAGCAGCGGGATCCGCCGCACCCAGCCGTCCGCGCGCGATCCCGGTCCGTGCTCCGGGCGGGCCGGCTTGGTCGTGGTGACCCGTTCAACGGTGGTTGTCATCGGGATCCCTCCCGGTAGGTGTCACCCACGGTCTGCGCGTACTCCTGAGACTGCCGCATCGCCTCGTCCACCGACTGCTGGCCGGCGATCGCCGCACTGATCTGCTGGCTGACCCGGGTACCCAGGTCCTGGAACTCCGGGATGCCGACGAACTGCAGGCCGATGTACGGCACCGGGTTCACCGTGGGTTTCCGCTGGTCGGCGGCGTTCATCGCGTCCAGGGTCGGCTGCAGGAACGCGGCGGCGGCCTGCCGGTACTCCGGGATCTGGTAGGTGGACGCCCGGGAGCCCGGCGGCACCCGTGACCAACCGTACTTCTCCCCGACCAGCCGCATGTACTGCTTGGAGGTCATCCAGGCCATGAACTGCCAGGCTTCCTGGGTGTTCTCCGAGGTCTTCGGGATGGCCAGCGACCAGCTGTACAGCCAGCCGGACTGCGGGGTCTTCACCACCGGGGCGGGCACGTAGCCGACCTTGCCTGCGACCTTGCTCTCCTTCGGGTCCTCCAGCACGCCGACCGCCGAGGTGGCGTCGTACCACATCGCGGCGTTGCCCTGGCCGAACTGGGTGGCGCACTCGGAGAAGCCGGAGATCGCGCCGCCCGGCTGGCCGTACTCGCGCAGCAGGTCGACGTAGAACTTGACCGCCTCGACCGACTCCGGCGAGCCCAGCTTGGCCTGCCAGTCCTTGTCGTACCAGCTGCCGCCGAACGTGTTGATCACCGTGTCCAGCGGGGCGAGCACCTCGCCCCAGCCCGGCTTGCCGCGCAGGCAGATGCCGGAGCGCCCCTGCTCGGGGTCGTGCAGCCGGGCGGCGAAGTCCCGCACCTGCTGCCAGGTGGGCTTGGCCGGCATGGTCAGCCCGGCCTGCTCGAACAGGTCCTTGCGGTACATCAGGAACGACGACTCACCGTAGAACGGCACCGAGTAGAGGTGCCCGTCGTAGGACAGCGCGTCCCGCACCGTGGGCAGGAAGTCGTTCGGGTCGTAGCCGGGGGTGGCGTCGGCCAGGGGCTGCAGGTCGGTCAGCCAGCCGTTGCGCGCCCACTGCGGAGTCTCATAGTTGCTGATCATCACCACGTCGAACTCGCCACCGCCGGTCGCCACCGAAGCGGTGATCTTCGCGCGGGCCTCGTTCTCGGAGAGGCTGACGAACTTGGGCCGGATGTTCGGGTGGGCCTTCTCGAACTCCGGGACCAGGGATATCGCGTCCTCCATCTGTGGGTTGGACACGATCGCCACGGTCACCGTCTTGACGCCGTCGCCCCCGCCGCCCAGCGCGCCCGCGCCGGCGCAGCCGGCCGGGACGAGGGCGAACAGGGCGCACAGCAACGCGCGCCAGCGGGCGCTTCCTCGGCCGATCTCACGGCGAAGCTCTGGCGGTGGGGCCACGGTGCCCTCCCAGTGGGCTGAGTCACAGCTGGGGGTCACCATACGGGTGACGTAAGCGCTTGCGCAACCGCTTGCGGGGTAGCGTGTGTGAGCGGCGCCACGATCGGAGGATGGTGGCCCAGAGCGCCTACCGGAGGTGCCCCATCGCGACCATGGCGGATGTCGCGCGCCTCGCCGGGGTGTCGGTGGCCACCGTGTCGCACGTGCTGAACGGCACGCGGGTGGTCCGGCCGCGGACCCGGGACCTGGTGCTGGCCGCCGTCCAGGAGGCGAACTACACGCCGAACACGGTGGCGCGCTCGCTGGCCACCGCGCGCACCACCACCATCGGGCTGGCCATCTCGGCCATCTCCAACCCGTACTTCGGCGACCTGCTCCGCGCGATCGAGGCCACGGCGGCGGCCGCCGGGTACACCCTGCTGCTGGCCGATCCCCGGGAGGAGCCGGACTACGAGCTGACCGTGGTTCGCCGGCTGCGCCAGCGCCGGGTGGACGGCCTGGTACTCGCGCCTTCCGGCGAGCCGACCGCCGCGCTGGCCTACCTGAAGGAGCACGGCGTGCCCACCGTGCTGGTGGACCGCCTGATCAACGCCGGCCTGGACCAGGTCGGCTCGGCGAACGTGGAGCCGGTGGCCGAACTGGTCGGCCATTTCGCCCGGCGCGGCCACCGGCGGATCGCGCTGGTCGCCGGGCACCGGGGGCTGGCCACCACCACCGAGCGCCGGGACGGCTACCTGCTCGGCCTGCGCCGGGCCGGCCTGCCCGCCGAACCCGAGCTGGTGGTGGACGGGAACTCGGAGACCGAGGCGGCGCGCGCGGCGGTGCGCTCGCTGCTGGAGCTGGCCGAGCGGCCGACCGCGATCATCGCCGGGAACAACTCGATGACCATCGGCACGCTGGCCGCGCTGCGTGACGCCAAGGTGCCGGTGCCGGCCGGCATGGCGGTGGCCGGATTCGACGACTTCCCGTGGGCGGACCTGTTCAGCCCCGGGCTCACCGCCATCGCCCAACCGTTCGTGGAGATGGGGCGGCGCGCGGTGGAGATGCTGCTGGCCCGGATGGCCGACCCGTTGGCCCCGGCGCGCACCGTGCGGCTACCGCCCACCTTCGTGCACCGCGACTCCTGCGGCTGCCCGCGCTAGTTTTGATCGCGGCTCGACCGCCGGAACAGTGATCACCCCAACCGGCACCCCACAATCACGGTCCGTGACGACTGGGCGGGCGTCCGGCCCACCTTGCGTCATCGAGATCGACCTGAGCCGGGTTGGATCTTGCTGGATCCAGACTGGTGTCGATGTCGACCGACGCTGGCCGAACCATTCGCCACCGCCCCGCTCCGTCTGCATTACGGTGCGTAACCAGATCGAAGAGCGGCTTGGACGGCGCGGCGTGGGGCCCTGCCGCCGCTTGGGTGCCGCCTCGTGCGTTCGGTTCGCGTCGGCGCTCCGGTGGATGCCTGATGATCATCGATTTCATGGTCAGCATGACACCAGGGCCGCTCCGGACGGGCCGACAAGACCACCATGTCATGCTGATCATGGACCGGTCGCCAGGGCCGCACCATCGGTCGTGAAACGAAGTGACGAACGGGAACGCGCCGGGCGGCACCCGAACCTCGGCAGGGCTCCCACGCCACGCCGTCCAAGTCGATCTTTGAACCGGCATCGACCCCTCCCTGACATGCACCGTCGGCACAGAGAGGAACCTTGAGACTGGCGTCAGTTTGCCGAGAACTGCACCACGGCCGTGTCGCCCCGGGCGGCGACCAGCCGGATGACCAACTTGTGGCCGGAGCTGACCATGGTGGTCGTGTTGCCGGGCCGCAGCCCCGAGCTGATCCGGTTGTTGCTCGAGTCGCTCATGGTGATCTGCGCCCGGCCGTCCCTGACGGTGATCTTCGTCGGGCGCCCGTTGACCACGGTCTGCGCCGAGCCGGTGACCGAGACCTGGCAGGCGCCGTCCCGGCAGGCCTCCAGGTTCGTGCCGTCCGCCGCCGGGGGCAGCCCTGCCGCGGCGGGCGCCGAGGACGGGGCCGATGACTCGACGGGTGGCGGTGGGGCCGGGGCCGGCTCGGGTGAGCCGCAGGCGGCGGAGGCGAGGGTCAGGATGAGCAGCACGGCCGCGAGCGGCAGCTTGGACATGGGGGACACGGTACGTCGGGAGATCACCTCTGTCGGCTCGGACCCGTCGAGCCGCTCAGGAGATGTCCATGGCCACCTCGTTGCCCTCCACCGAGCGCACCTTGATGGTGACCTCGCCCTGGTCGCCGCTCATCGAGGACCGGCCGCCCCTGCCGGTGCTCATCACCTGGTTGTTCGACCCGTCCTCGGTGGACTGGCGCAGCTTCACCCGGCCGTTGGCCACAGTGAGCTCGGTCCGGATGCCGCGCAGGACGAACTCGGCCGGAGCGGTGACGGTGACCTGGCACGGCCCGTCCTGGCACTGGGCCAGATGGTCCGCATTGGTCGGGTTGGTCGCCGGTGGCGGTGCGTCGCCGCCGCCGGACGCGCAGCCGGTGGCCAGTGCCACCGCGAGCAGCACCGCCGGCCAGAACTTTGCCTTCATCCAGGTGAGCATAGGTAGGGTTTTCCCTCCCCGGAGCGGGTGTCCACACGTTTGTTGCCGGAAAGCTCGACTTGAACAATCAAGCGGTCGATCAAGCGAGCTTTTCGAGGGGAAGAAATGACTGGCGCAATTATTCTGTTGCTCCTGCTGGCGGTGGCGGGTTATGGGGTCATCTGCTTCAACCGGCTGGTCACGTTGCGGAACCGGGTGGACTCGGCCTGGGCGCAGATCGACGTGCAGCTGAACCGGCGGCACGACCTGATCCCGAACCTGGTGGAGACCGTGAAGGGGTACGCCGCCCACGAGCGGGAGACCCTGGAGCGGGTGGTCGCGGCCCGGGGCGCGGCGATGTCCGCGCGGGGTTCCGCGGAGCGGGCCCGGGCCGAGGACGCGCTCTCCAACACGCTGAAGTCGCTGTTCGCGGTCACCGAGGCCTACCCGGAGCTGAAGGCCAACGAGAACTTCCTGCAGCTGCAGGAGGAGCTGACCTCCACCGAGGACCGCATCGCCTACTCCCGGCAGTTCCTCAACGACAGCGTGCGGGAGCTGAACACCCGGATCGAGACGGTCCCGTCGATGTGGCTGGCCGGCCTGGCCAGGGCCACCCGCCGCGAGTACTTCGAGGTGGACGACGCGCGCCGGGAAAACGTGCGGGTCCAGTTCTGATGCTGCTCGACGAAATAGACCGGAACAAACGGCGGAGCGTGTTGCTGCTGGGGATTTTCATTCTCCTTACAACCGCGATTTTCGCGGCGGCTTTCCGGCAGATGAAGTTCGGTTCCGGAGCCATTGTGCTGGCGGTGCTGGTGGCCGGCGGGATGGCGTTCGCGTCCTACTGGACGTCCGACCGGATCGCCCTGGCGGTGAGCGGCGCGCGCCCGGCGCCGGAGGAGGAGTTCACTCGGCTGCACAACCTGGTCGAGGGGCTGTGCCTGTCCGGCGCGCTGCCCAAGCCGCGCATCTACGTCATCGAGGACGACGCGCCCAATGCCTTCGCCACCGGCCGCGACCCCGACCACGCGGCGATCGCGGTCACCACCGGGCTGCTGGCCAAGATGAACCGGGCCGAGCTGGAGGGGGTGCTGGCCCACGAACTGGCGCACATCAAGAACTACGACACGCTGGTGGCCACGCTCGCGGTGACCATGGTCGGCGCGATCGCCATCGTGTCCGACCTGTCCATGCGGTTCTCCGGCCGGCGGCACAGCGACCGCGAGGGCGGCGGGCCGCTGGCCGTGGTCGGCGCGTTGCTGCTGGTGTTCGGCCCGTTCCTGGCGCAGCTGATGCAGTACGCGGTGAGCCGCAACCGGGAGTCCCTCGCGGACGCCCGGGGCGCCGAACTGACCCGGTACCCGGCCGGCCTGATCTCGGCGCTGGAGAAGCTGCGGGACGACCAGACCGTGGTGTCCGCGCACAGCCGGGCCACGGCGCACCTGTGGATCGAGTCGCCGCTGCCCCGGCGGAAGTCGGAGGGCCGGTTCGCCTGGCTGAACCGGATGTACGACACCCACCCGCCGCTGGAGGAACGCATCGACCGGTTGCGCCAGCTCTAGTGTGCAACGCATGACCCGGTACCGGATCGAGGTCCCCGAGGCTGACCTGGTCGACCTGCGGCGGCGGCTGGCCGCCACCCGGTGGCCGGACGCGCAGACCGTGCCGGACTGGTCCCAGGGCGTGCCGCTGGGCTACCTGCGCGAGCTGTGCGACTACTGGGAGCGCGGCTACGACTGGCGGGCCTGCGAGGCCCGGCTGAACGCCATCCCGCAGCTGCGCATCCCCGTCGACGGCCTCGGCATCCACCTGCTGCACGCGCGCTCGCCCCACCCCGACGCGCTGCCGCTGGTGCTCACCCACGGCTGGCCGGGTTCGGTGGTGGAGTTCCTGAAGGTGATCGGGCCGCTCACCGACCCGGCCGCGCACGGCGGTGACCCGGCCGACGCCTTCCACGTGGTCTGCCCCTCGCTGCCCGGCTACGGGTTCAGTGACCAGCCCGGCCGCACCGGTTGGGGGATCCGCCGCATCGCCGCCGCCTGGGCCGAGCTGATGGCCCGGCTGGGCTACCACCGGTACGGCGCCCAGGGCGGCGACTGGGGCACCAGCGTGACCACCTGCCTGGCCGAACTGGACGCCGGGCACCTGGCCGGCATCCACCTCACCCCGCCGCTGGCCGCGCCCGACCCTTCGACGTACGACGACCTGACCGAGGCTGAGCGGGCCACCCTGGAGGCCTTGGAGCACGCCCAGCGCTGGGAGGACGGCTACTCGGTGCAGCAGGCCACCCGGCCGCAGACCCTCGGCTACGGCCTGGTCGACTCGCCGGCCGGGCTGTGCGGCTGGATCGTGGAGAAGCTGCGCGCGTGGAGCGACTGCGGCGGCGACCCGGAGACGGTGTTCACCCGGGACGAGATGCTGGACAACGTCACGCTGTACTGGCTGACCGGCACCGCCGCCTCCTCGGCCCGGCTGTACTGGGAGAGCATCCGCGAGGTGCAGTCCTGGTTCACCTCGGCCACGCCGGACCCGGTCGACGTGCCGACCGGCTGCGCGGTGTTCCCCAAGGAGCTGCCCCGCCCGTCCCGGCGCTGGGCGCAGCGGCGCTTCCCGGACATCCGGCGGTGGAGCGAACCCGCGCGCGGCGGTCACTTCGCCGCCTTCGAGCAGCCGGAGATCTTCGTGGACGAGGTGCGCGCGTTCTTCCGCCTGGTTCGGTGATACTTCGGGCATGGACCTTGTCGCCGGCGTCGACTCCTCCACCCAGGCAACCAAGATCGTCGTGGTGGACCTGGCCACCGGGCGGACCGTGCGTGAGGAGCGGGCCGCGCACCCGCCGGGCACCGAGGTGGACCCCGGGGCGTGGTGGGCGGCGTTCGCCGCGGCCGGCGGGGTGCTCGACGGAGTCGCGGCGATCTCCGTCGGCGGCCAGCAGCACGGCATGGTGCTGCTGGACGCGGCCGGCGAGCCGGTGCGCGACGCGCTGCTGTGGAACGACACCCGCTCGGCCGGCGCGGCCCGGGACCTCATCGATGAGCTGGGCGGGCCGGCGCGCTGGGCGGCCGAGGTGGGTACCGTGCCGGTGGCCAGCATCACCGCCACCAAGCTGCGCTGGACCGCCCGCGCCGAACCCGAGGTGGCCGGACGGGCGGCTCGGGTGCTGCTGCCGCACGACTGGCTGACCTGGCTGCTCGCCGGCCGCCCCGCCGGGGCGGTGACCGACCGGGGCGAAGCGTCGGGCACCGGCTACTGGTCGACGGTGACCGGCGAATACCGGCCGGACCTGCTGCGCCTGGCCTTCGGCCGTGACCTCGAGGTGCCCAGGGTGTGCGGTCCGGGCGAACGGGCCGGTTCCGTGGCCGAGTTCGTGCCGGGCGCGGTGCTCGGAGCGGGCACCGGGGACAACATGGCGGCCGCGCTGGGCGCCGGCGCCGAGCCGGGGGACGTGCTGGTCTCCATCGGCACCAGCGGAACCGTGTTCGCCACCCACGACCGGCCGAGCGCGGACGCCTCCGGAGTGGTCGCCGGGTTCGCCGACGCGGCCGGCGGCTACCTGCCGCTGGTGGCCACGCTGAACGCGGCCAGGGTGCTGCGGGCCGGTGCTGACCTGCTCGGCGTGGACCTGGCCGAGCTGGACCGGCTGGCCCTATCCGCCTCACCCGGGGCCGATGGGCTGGTCCTGCTGCCCTACCTGGAGGGGGAACGGACCCCCAACCGGCCCACCGCCCGCGGCGCGGTCGCCGGCCTGACCGGCGCGAACGCCACCCCGGCCAACCTGGCCCGGGCGGTGGTGGAGGGCATGCTCTGCGGCCTGGCCGACGGGCTGGACGGGTTGGTGGCGCAGGGCGTGCCGGTGCGGCGGGTGCTGTTGCTGGGCGGGGGCAGCCGGTCGGCGGCGGTGCGCGCGATCGCGCCGCTGGTGTTCGGCGTGCCGGTGACGGTGTTGGCGCCGGCCGAGTACGTGGCTTTGGGGGCGGCGCGGCAGGCGGCGTGGGCACTCACCGGCGAGGCGCCCGGTTGGGCGCGCCCGGAGGAGTCCACCGAGTCACCGCCGGCCGGTGTCGGGGAGGTCTCGTCGGCCGTGCGCACCGCCTACGCGGCTGTGCGTGACGGTGGCGGTTAGGCGCGGTGCGGGTTTCAAAAAAGCGGCTTGGACGGCGCGGCTAGGAGCTTTCCCGGCTTCGCGGCGGCCTCGGACGTTCCGATGGAGCTCGACGGCACCGAATCGGAGTCCTTCGCTGCCGAGCGTGAGCGCGTTGCTCCTGGCGCGGCCCCCGGTTTCGCCGAGTGGCAGTCCAGTCGCCTTTCGATCATGTGAAGACGCGACTCAGCTGCCACTCGATGCGGCGCTCCCGCGGCACCCCCTCGGAATCCGTGCGGGGTGACTACGCCGGGTGACGGCGGCCGGGCGCTGGAGCGAGCGGAATGCGACGGGCGGCAGCCCAGCCAAGCCGGGCCACAGACCAGCCGCGGCCGTCCAAGCGATCCTTGGAACGCAACCCACCCAACCCGCCGGCCGGCGTCAGAGGGGTCAGCCGCTCAGGACCTGGTCGATGTTGAAGGTGACCGGGCGCTCCAGCTGGGCGTAGGTGCACGATTCCGGGGTCCGGTCGGGGCGCCAGCGCACGAACTGGGTGGTGTGCCGGAAGCGGGGGCCTTCCATGTAGTCGTAGCGCACCTCGACCACCCGCTCCGGCCGCAGCGGCACGAAGGACAGGTCCTTGCCCGCGTTCCACCGGCTGGTCTCGCTCTTGCGCGGGGTGCGGTGCCCCTCCTCCTGGCGGGCCCAGGCCCACGGGTGGTCGTCGAAGGTGGTGATCAGCGGCTGCAGCTCGGTGAACAGCTCGCGGCGGCGGGCCATGGGGAACGCGCCGACCACGCCGACGGATACCAGGCCGGCGTCCGGCCGGGTCTCGTCGAACAGCCCGAGCAGCAGCGAACCGATCGCGTCCGGGCCGGACTTGTGCACCCGGTAGCCGGCCAGCACGCAGTCCGCCGTGCGCTCGTGCTTGATCTTGAACATCACCCGCTTGTCGGGCTGGTAGGTCAACTCCTTGGGCTTGGCGATCAGGCCGTCCAGGCCGGCGCCCTCGAACTGGTCGAACCACTGGCCGGCCAGGGCGTCGTCCGAGGTCAGCGGGGTGACGTGCACCGGGGGTGAGGCCTTGGCCAGCGCCTCCTCCAGGGCGGCTCGCCGGGCGGCCAGCGGCTCGCCGGTCAGGTCCCGGTCGCCGAGGGCGAGCAGGTCGAAGGCGATGAAGCTGGCCGGGGTCTCGCCGGCCAGCAAGTTCACCCGGCTCGCGGCGGGGTGGATTCGCTGCTGCAGCGCCTCGAAGTCCAGCCGGTTGGCGGCCCGGTCGATGATCACGATCTCCCCGTCGATCACCGCGCGGTCCGGGAAGTTGGCCTTGACCGCCTCCACCACTTCGGGGAAGTACCTGGTCATCGGCCGCTCGTTGCGGCTGCCGATCTCCACGTCGTCGCCGTCGCGGAAGATGATCGACCGGAACCCGTCCCACTTCGGTTCGTACAGGTGCCCGGGCGGGATGGCGTTGACCGGCTTGGCCAGCATCGGCTTGACCGGTGGCATAACGGGTAGCTGCACGGGGGCCAGTATGGCGCCATGCGGCGCCCTGTGAGTGGCGAGTATCGCTATAGCAACACTCGCCACTCACAGGGCCGCCGCGAAGGCGGCCATGGCGTCCCGGATGAACGCCGCGGTGCCTTCGCCGTGCACGTCGTAGTGCGCGGTGAACCGGGGGTCGTCGGTGTACATCCGGCCCAGCCCGGCGAACTGCTCCGCCGTCGGCCGGTTGCCCTGCCAGCCGGCGGTGACCCATCGGTAGTGCTCGCGGGTCAGCGCCTGGGCCTCGGCGCCGTCGGGCGCCGCGCCGGCCGCGCGCAACCGGCCGAAGCCGGCCGCTATGTCGGCCTGGCGCCGCTGGAACTCGGCCCGTTGGTCGGCGGAAAGCGCCCGCCACCAGTTGTCCCCGCGCTGGTAGGCCTCCTTGCCCCAGCGCTCGATCACCTCCTCCCGGTACTTGGTGTGGTCGAAGCCGTCGAATACCTCCCTCGCCATCAACTGCTCACCTCCTTCCGTCTTGCGCAGCGTGGTGCGCACCGACTCGATCTGCCGGCCCAGCCGGGCGCGCTGTGACTCGAGCAGCTCCAGGTGTTCGCGCAGCGCGCCGGCCGTGTCCCGCTGCCCGGCGAGCACCCCGGCGATGGCGGGCAGACCCAGGCCCAGCTCGCGCAGCAGCAGGATCCGCTGCAACCGGACGAGCGCGTGCTCGTCGTAGTAGCGGTAGCCGTTGCTGCCGACCCGGCTGGGCGTGAGCAACCCGATCGTGTCGTAGTGCCGCAGGGTCCGGCTGGTCGTGCCGGCCGCCCGCGCGATGTCCTGGATGGACCACTCGTGAACCACATGGACCACGGTAGAAGTTGACGTTGCGTCAATGTCAAGCGTTTCGGTTACCAGGAGCTACCGGGCGCCACCGGCGTGGCGGATCGCCTGCCGGCGGGATATCGCCGAGGCTGGTGGGGCGGCGTTTATGGGGCGGGTTCGTGGGGTGGCGAGGGTGGGTGGGCGAGTGTCCGGGGTGGGCGGGTTGGCGCGGGCGGGCCGGCGGTCGGCAGTGGCGGGCGGGCGGCTGACCGGCCTGGTGCTGATGTGTTCGATTTCCTTCGTGGCCTGCGGGGTGGTCGCGCCGACCGCCGAGGCGGCCACCCTGACCGTCGGCCCGGCCGAGCCGGCCCACGGCACGGCGCGGACGGCGCTGGACGGGCTCCCGGTGAAGGGCCGCGCGCCGAAGACCGGCTACTCGCGCGACCAGTTCGGCCCGGCCTGGTCGGACATCGACCGGGACGGCTGCGACCAGCGCAACCAGGTGATGGCCCGGGACATGACGGACGAGACGTTCAAGCCCGGCACCCGCAACTGTGTGGTGCTCACCGGGCGGCTGGACGACCCGTACACCAACACGGTCATCCAGTTCGTGCGCGGCGAGGGGACCAGCGACGACGTGCAGATCGACCACGTCGTGGCCCTTTCCGACGCCTGGCAGAAGGGCGCGCAGCAACTGGACGAGGCCACCCGCAAGCAGCTGGCCAACGACCCGCTGAACCTGCTCGCCGTGGACGGCCCGACCAACATCCGCAAGTCGGACTCCGACGCGGCCACCTGGCTGCCGCCGAACAAGGCCTACCGGTGTCGGTACGTGGCCCGGCAGGTGGCGGTGAAGACCCGGTACCGCCTGTGGGTCACCTCGGCCGAGCGGGACGCCATCGCCAAGGTGCTGTCCCAGTGCCCGGGGGAACCGGTGCCCGAGCCGGAGCCGGTGGCGCCCCGCGACCGCGGCCCCGGTCGGTAAGTTTCTACGAACGGTTGACGGAGACTCACCAGCTGCGAGAGGTTTGGCCGCAAACACGTGGTCGCCGAACCCTCCGGTCCCGGCCAACCACTCCTACTCCTAGCCGCCCGCATCGGCGCCTGACAGCGGCCTGGCCGCTGCGTCAGTCGTCCTCGGGTGGGGGTGCTTCGGCGCCGTCGCGTTCGTCGCGGGCGGCCCAGTCGAGGAGTTCGTCCAGCTGGTAGACGGCGTCGTCAATGCCGGCGTGGAGGTCGCCCAGCTGGGCGAAGCGGGCGGGCATGGTGGCGATGGTGAAGTCGCCGGGGTGCACCGTGGGGAGCTCGTCCCAGCGGATCGGCGCGGAGACCGGGGCCTCCGGCGCGCCGCGCACCGAGTAGGCGCAGCGCAGGGTGTGGTCCCGGGTGTTCTGGTTGTAGTCCACGAACACCGAGGCCGGATCCCGGTCCTTGCGCCACCAGGTCAGGTCGACCAGCTCGCAGCGCCGCTCCACCTCGCGGGCGAACGCGTGCGCGGCGCGGCGCACGTCGGCGAACCCCCAGCGCGGCTCGATCCGCACGTAGATGTGCAGCCCTTTGCCGCCCGAGGTCTTCGGCCAGCCGACCGCGCCCAGCTCGTCCAGCACCTCGTGCGCGACCCGGGCCACCTCGCGCACGTCGTCGAAGCCGGCCTGGGGCATCGGGTCCAGGTCGATCCGCCACTCGTCGGGCTTCTCCACGTCCGCCCGGCGGGAGTTCCAGGGGTGGAACTCCACGGTGGACATCTGCACCGCCCAGATCACGTCCGCCGGGTGGGTCACGCACAGCTCGTAGGCGTGCCGGCCGTAGCGGGGGAAGTCCACCCGCACCGTCCGCACCCAGTCCGGGGCGCCGTTCGGCAGGCGCTTCTGGTGCACCTTCTCGCCGGTCACGCCCTTGGGGAAGCGGTGCAGCATGCACGGGCGTTCACGCAGCCCGCGCACCACGCCCTCGGCCACCGCGAGGTAGTAGTTGACGAGGTCCAGCTTGGTCTCTCCCCGCGCCGGGAAGTAGACCCGGTCCGGATTGCTGATCCGGACGACCCGATCCTCGACCTCCAGCTCCATCGTGGAGCGCTACTGCCGCCAGGAACGCCGCTGCTTGAGCTGCATCCGGATCAGGCCGTAGGCCATCACCAGCGCGGTGCCGACCAGCCAGAGGTCCTCCACCTTGCCGGTGTGGTTGCCGATCAGCATCAGCAGGATGAAGACGGTGGACACCCAGCCGGCGATCAGCGTGCCGCGCGGGAAGCTGCCGTGCCAGCCCCACTCCGCCGACGGCTCCTCGTCCGGGTCCACCGTCGCCGGTGCGTGCCCGTTGCGCTTCGCCAGCTCCTGACCCGTGCCTGACACAGATCCTCCAGCCTGCTCATGCCTCAAATGATGTGCGGTCCATGTTGTCACAGTGTCATGCGGACGGCGGTACGGGCGTGCTGGACAATGGCCGTCGATGACCATTCGCGGAGTACTGCTGCTGGGCTCGAGCGGGTCGATCGGCACCCAGGCGCTGGACGTCATCCGGGGCCGGCGGGACCGGTTCGCGGTGACCGGCCTGGCCACGGCGGGCAGCACCGAGGCCGGGGTGGCCCTGCTGGCCCGGCAGGCCGCCCAGTTCGACGTGCCCAGGGTGGCGGTGGCCAAGCCGGAGGCCGAGCACGAGCTGCGCGCCGAGCTGCGCGCCGCCGGGTCGTCGGCCGAGGTGTACGCCGGGCCCGACGCGGTGCTCGAGCTGATCGAACGCGCGCCGTCCGACGTGGTGCTCAACGGCATCACCGGTTCCCGGGGCCTGAGCGCCACCCTGGCCGCGCTGGCCAGCGGGGCCCGCCTCGCGCTGGCCAACAAGGAGTCGCTGGTGGCCGGCGGGCCGCTGGTGACCAGGGCGGCGGCGCCGGGGCAGATCGTGCCGGTGGACTCGGAACACTCCGCGCTGGCCCAATGCCTGCGCGGTGGCCGCCGGGACGAGGTGGCCAAGCTGGTGCTGACCGCGTCCGGCGGCCCGTTCCGGGGGCGGCGCCGCGACGAGCTCGCGCACGTCGGCCTGGACGACGCGCTCAAGCACCCGACCTGGGACATGGGGCCGGTGGTGACCATCAACTCGGCCACCCTGGTGAACAAGGGCCTGGAGCTGATCGAGGCGCACCTGCTCTTCGACGTGCCCTACGAGCACATCGACGTGGTGGTGCACCCGCAGTCGGTGATCCACTCCATGGTCACCTTCACCGACGGCTCGACCATCGCTCAGGCCAGCCCGCCCGACATGCGGCTGCCCATAGCCCTGGCCCTGGGCTGGCCGGAGCGGGTGTCCGGTGCGGCCGCTGCCTGCGCCTTCGACCGGCCGGAGAGCTGGACCTTCGAGCCGCTGGACGACGAGGCGTTCCCCGGCGTGGCGCTGGCCCGCGCGGCCGGCGCGGCGGGGGGCTGCGTGCCGGCGGTGTTCAACGCGGCGAACGAGGAGGCGGTGGCGGCGTTCGTGGCCGGGCGGCTGTCGTTCACCGGAATCACCGATCTGGTCGGCGAGGTGCTCGCCACCGCGCACGGATGTAACACCGATCCCGATACTGTGGATGACGTATTAGCGGCCGAGGCGTGGGCGAGAGCCCGCGCCCGTGAGCTGGTGGACGCCGGGTTGGCAGCACGGTGAAGAGCACGGCGAGAGGATCAGTCGGGTGAGTTTTGCTCTGGGTGTGGTGCTGTTCGCGCTCGGCATCGGCCTATCGGTGGCGCTGCACGAGGCGGGCCACATGTGGTCGGCGCGCGCGTTCGGCATGAAGGTCCGCCGTTACTTCGTCGGCATGGGGCCCACCGTCTTCTCGTACCGCCGGGGAGAGACCGAGTACGGCCTCAAGTGGCTGCCCATCGGCGGGTTCTGTGATATCGCCGGGATGACCGCGCTGGACCCGGTGACCGTGGACGAGGCGCCGAGGGCGTTCTTCACCCGCAAGACGTGGAAGCGCGTCGTGGTGCTGTGCGCCGGCTCGGCCATGCACTTCCTGCTGGGCATCGCGCTGATCTACGCGCTGGCGGTGTCGTTCGGGCTGCCGGACACCCGGGAGGGCGCGGTGGCCGGGCAGACGGCGTGCGTGCCGTCCTCGCAGGACCCGACCACGCTGCAGTACGCGTCCTGCGCGCCCGCCGACGCCTCGCCGGCCCAGCGGGCCGGCATCCAGCCGGGCGACCGCATCCTCTCCGTCGCCGGCACACCCACGCCGACCTGGGAGGACGCCGTCGAGACGATCCGGCGCCAGACCGGCCCGGTGCCGTTCGTGATCGAGCGCGGGGACCGCCAGCTCACCCTCCAGGTGGACGTGGTCCAGGTGCAGCGGGCGGACACCAAGGCCAAGCCCGGCCAGCACAACCCGCTCACCACGGTGGGCGCCATCGGGCTGGGCGCCGGCATCCTGCCGCCGAACCACTACAACGCGCTGACCGCCATCCCGGGCACGGTCGTCTTCACCGGCTACATGTTCGAGAAGACCTGGGAAGGCCTGCTGATGTTCCCGGAGAAGGTGCCGGCGGTGCTGCGGGCCATCGGCGGGGAGACCGACCCGAACCGGCCGGTGAGTGTGGTCGGCGTGAGCATCATCGGCGGTGACGCTGTCGACCAGGGCCAGTGGCCGACGTTCCTGATGCTGCTGGCGGTGTTCAACTTCTTCATCGGCGTGTTCAACCTGCTGCCGCTGCTGCCGCTGGACGGCGGGCACGTCGCGGTGAACCTGTACGAGCGGGTGCGCGACTCGGTGCGTCGGCGGCTGGGCAAGCCGAAGATGCCGCCGGTGGACTACACCCGGCTGCTGCCGCTCACCTACGTGTTCATCCTGATCATCGGTGGGATCAGCCTGCTGACGATCACCGCGGACATCGTCAACCCGATCCGGTTGCAATAGGCATGTTGCAATAGGCATACAGACCCGATTATTTCCTCGATCGCCCGGCTACGCTGGGCCTATGAGCGAACCGTTCGGCCAGTACCCGCCGCCGTACTCCGGCGGTGCCGCCGGTGTACCCGGGCACACCACCGAGGAGCGGAACTGGGCGGTGGCCGCGCACCTGTCCTCGGTGCTGGGCATCTGGATCGGCTTCCTCGGCGCGCTCGGCCCGCTGGTGGTGCTGCTGGCCAAGGGCAAGGAGTCGCCGTACGTGCGGTCGCAGGCGGTGGAGGCGCTGAACTTCAACATCAGCGTGCTGATCTACTCCATCATCGGCTGGATCCTGGTGTTCGTGCTGATCGGGTTCGTGGTGCTGGGCGCGGTGTTCGTGTTCTGGCTGGTGCTCACGATCGTGGCCACGATCAAGGTGAGCAACGGTGAGCCGTACCGCTATCCGCTCACTATCCGCCTGGTCAGCTGAGGTATCCGCCACCGAGTTGGCCGGTGCCGCCGGCGCCGGGGGATACTGGGGGTCGTGAGCGCAACCACCGTCAGCCTCGGTATGCCAGCCACGCCGCCGCCGACCCTCGCCGACCGGCGGCCCACCCGACAGCTGCATGTCGGCCCCGTCGGGGTGGGCAGCGACTACCCGGTCTCGGTGCAGTCCATGACCACCACACTGACCTCCGACGTCAACTCCACCCTGCAGCAGATCGCGGAGCTCACGGCCGCCGGCTGTGACATCGTCCGGGTGGCCTGCCCCAGCGCCGACGACGCCGAGGCGCTGCCGGCCATCGCCCGCAAGTCCAAGATCCCGGTCATCGCGGACATCCACTTCCAGCCGAAGTACGTGTTCGCGGCCATCGAGGCGGGCTGTGCGGCCGTCCGGGTGAACCCCGGCAACATCCGCAAGTTCGACGACCAGGTCAAGGAGATCGCCCAGGCGGCCAAGGACCACGGCACCCCGATCCGCATCGGGGTGAACGCCGGCTCGCTGGACAAGCGGCTGATGCAGAAGTACGGCAAGGCCACCTCGGAGGCGCTGGTCGAGTCGGCGCTGTGGGAGGCCAGCCTGTTCGCCGAGCACGACTTCCACGACATCAAGATCTCGGTCAAGCACAACGACCCGGTGGTCATGGTGCGGGCCTATGAGCTGCTCGCGGAGGCCTGCGACTACCCGCTGCACCTGGGGGTCACCGAGGCCGGCCCGGCGTTCCAGGGCACCATCAAGTCGGCGCTGGCGTTCGGCGCGCTGCTGTCGCGGGGCATCGGGGACACCATCCGGGTGTCGCTGTCCGCGCCGCCGGTGGAAGAGGTGAAGGTCGGCAACCAGATCCTGGAGTCGCTGAACCTGCGCCCGCGCAAGCTGGAGATCGTGTCCTGCCCGTCCTGCGGGCGCGCCCAGGTCGACGTGTACAAGCTGGCCGACGAGGTCACCGCCGGGCTCACCGGCATGGAGGTGCCGCTGCGCGTGGCCGTGATGGGCTGCGTGGTGAACGGTCCCGGCGAGGCGCGCGAGGCCGACCTCGGGGTGGCCTCCGGCAACGGCAAGGGCCAGATCTTCGTCAAGGGCGAGGTCATCAAAACGGTGCCCGAGTCGCGGATCGTGGAGACGCTGATCGAGGAGGCGCTGCGGCTCGCCGAGAGCATGGAGGATGTACCCTCCGGGGCGCCGGAGGTCACCGTCACCTGATCGATTCCCCACCGACAGGTGAAGCCTTCGCGCCGGCATGGCAATCTAGAACGGTGCTAAGGCTGGCTGGTCCTCGGTTGCTGGATGAGCGTGACCGGGCCGGTGTGCAGCTCGTACTCGACTCCGACCCGGTGGCCGCCTGCATGGTGGCCGCGCGTGTCGAGCTGGCCGGCGTGGACTCCTGGCGGCTGGGTGGCGAGCTGTGGGGCGTCGGTTCCAAGCTGGAGGGGCTCTGTTTCGTCGGGGCCAACCTGGTGCCGCTGCGCGGCGACCGGGCCGCGCTGCGGGCGTTCGCCGAGCGGGCTCGCCGGGTGGGCCGGTCCTGCTCCTCCATGGTCGGCCGGGCCGAGCTGGTGCTGCCGCTGTGGGACGAGTTGTCCGGGCACTGGGCGCCGGCCCGCGAGGTGCGCCCGGACCAGCCGCTGATGGTGCTGCCCACCGCGCCGGCGGTGCGCCCCGACCCGTTGGTGCGGCCGGTGCGGCCGGAGGAGCTGGACCGATACCTGCCGGCGGCGGTCGCCATGTTCACCGAGGAGGTCGGGGTGGACCCCCGGATCGGTGACGGCGGCGTCGGCTACCGGGCGCGGGTGGCCGAGCAGATCGCGGGCGGCCGGGCGTTCGCCCGGTTCGAGGACGGCGAGGTCGTGTTCAAGGCGGAGATCGGCGCGCTGTCGGCCCGGGTCGGCCAGATCCAGGGCGTGTGGGTGCGCCCGGACCGGCGCGGTGAGGGGCTCGGCTCGCTGGGCACCGCCGCCGTGGTGGACCGCCTGGTGGCCATGGGCCGGGTGGCCAGCCTCTACGTCAACGCGTTCAACAGCCCGGCCCGCGCCGCCTACCAGCGGGTCGGCTTCCACCAGATAGCCAGCTTCGCCACTGTCCTGTTCTGATCCCCCCACCTCGGCGCCCCGGATCGGCGGGCGTAGCCAAGATCCACATCAACCTGAGGGCCCTTTCTCGGCCCGAGGAGGTGCGTGAGGTTGATGTCGATCTTCGGTTGGGCTGGGTGCCGGTTCAAGACGGCATGGACGGCGCGGCTGGGCGTTCTCTCGCGGCTTGGGTGCCGCCCATTGGGTTGCGCTTCGCTTCCTCGCACTGGGTCGGACCGCTGGTTCCGCACCACGGTTACGGACCGTGGTCGTGCTGCTGGCGGCTGGGGCAGACGGCTTCATCGAGTGCTGGCTCCGTCCGGTGGATCCCATGATCGAAGCGGACCGCACCAGCGCTCGATGGGTGACGGCAGCCTGAACCCCACTCGACAGCTGTCCCGGGAATTACGGTGGGTAGCGGAAGAGGGCGCTGGGGGCACAAAGGAAGCGCAACGGGCCGCGCTCAAGCGGCGGGAGGGCGCCCAGTCGCGCCGTCCAAGCCGTCTTTGAACCCACACCACTGTCTTCCGGCACGAACGTCCCGGAACGGCTTCGGAGGTGACGCCGCATGGGAAACCGTGACGCCGCCATGTACGGGCGTCGTCGCGGTTTGTTGTGCGGCGTGGGAGCGTGGAGGCGTGGCCATGGAGCGCATGTGGAGCACCGGGACCGAGCCGAACGCGTTCGCTGCGCTGCCCGCCGGCGCGGTGGGCCGCTTCGGCGGCTGGCTGATGGCGCGCACCAACCGCCGACAGCAGGAGCAGGTGCTCGGGCGGGCGGCGGTGGCGGAGGGGGAGCGGGTGCTCGAGGTGGGCCACGGCCCCGGCGTGCTGCTCCAGCTGCTGGCCGCCCGCACCCCGGCCGGCGAGATCGTCGGGGTGGACCCGTCGGCCGAGATGCGGGCGGCCGCGACCGCGCGCAACGCGCCGGCGGTGGCTTCCGGCCGGATCGGCGTGGCTGAGGGCACCGCGTCCGCCACCGGTCAGCCGGACGCGGCGTTCGACCTGGTGATCGCGGTGAACAACGTGGCGATCTGGCCCGACCTGGCCGCCGGCGCCGCCGAGCTGGCCCGGGTGCTGCGCCCCGGCGGGCGGCTCCTGGTTTCCTGGCACGGCGGCACCGCGCCCACCCGGATGATGCGCGCCCTGATGTTGCCCGAGGACAAGCTCACCCAGATTGCCGAGGCGTTGGCCGGGCGGTTCCGGTCGGTGTCGCGGCTGCGCACCGAGCGCTGCGAGCTGTTCCTCGCCGAAGGACCCCGCTGAGTCCGCTACCAGGCGGCGGACACGTCGGCGAGCTGCCGGAACAGGCCGGGGACCTCGGCCCGAGGGGTGCGCCCCATGCCGCACTCGGTGGCCACCCCGAACCGGGGGCGCACGCCCAGCGCGGTGGTGATCCGCCGCCGGGTCCCCTCGGTGTCGTCCGCGTGCACCAGCCCCAGGTACAGCTCGGTCGCGGCGGGCAGGCGCAGCTCGGCCAGCGGGGCGAAGTAGGCGTCGTCGTCGCGGTCCTTGGGCACCGGCAGGTGCAGCCAGTTCAGCGGGCGGGTGGCCCGCGCGAACAGTCCGTTGCCCAGCTCGGTGAGAACCGCGGTGTCCTTGGGCTGCACGTAGTGCCGGTGCTCGTAGTCGCCGTAGCAGAGGTGCACCCCCAGCTCTACGCCCTCGTCCACCTGGGCCATCATCTGGCCGATCCGGTCCATGGTCCCCTCGCGGACCGGTTCGAACCACGGGGTGAAGATCCCGCCCAGGCCCTCCCACATGGCCACCTCGACCGCCACGTCGCACTGGATGGCCAGGTCGGCGGCCGGGATGGCGTTCTGGATCCGGCGCATCTCGGCGAACAGGGCGGCCTGGTAGGCCGGCTCCAACCGGGGCTGGTCGGCCGCCGTGACGAACGAGGCGACCGAGGCGACCGGGGTGGGCAGCGACACCAGGAACCGGGTTCGCTCGCCGAGCACGCCCTGCTCACGTAGCTGCCGGAAGGTCCGGTACGACGCCTCGGCGGCGTCCGCGTAACCGAGGGGGCGCAGGTCGATACCGGCCGGGTCCGCCCCGTCCCGCAGCTGGTAGGTGGGCAGCGCGGCCGCGTAGCCGCCGTCACCCCGGGGCACCGTGGTGATGTCCGGGTGGCGCGCGAACACGCCCGCCTGGAAGGCCACCCAGCCCTCCCGCTCGCCGGTCTCGCCGTCCGGTACCCGGCGCAGATGCCCGCGCAGGTTCTCGCCGGCGGCCCGCAGCACCTCCTCGGTGGTGTCCATCGGCACGCTTCCGACCAGGTGGGCGCCCTGCGGCTGGCTCATTGGCTAACTCCATGGCGGTGGGGAGACTCATTGTGGTGTGCGCACACAACAATACGGGCGACGGCCGTCCGGCATAAGCTGTCCGGGTGATCTCCGAAGGAGCGCGGCCGGTGGCCGCGGCGGCCGGCGCGGACCTGCTCGCGGTGCTGGTGTTCGCCGCCGTCGGCCGGGGCTCGCACGCCGAGGCGCTGGATCCGGCCGGGCTGCTCGGCACCGCCGCGCCGTTCCTGGTCGGGCTGGCCGCCGGCTGGCTGGCCTCGCGGGCCTGGCGGGCGCCGGCGCGACCGCTGGTCGGCGCGGCGGTCTGGGTGGCCACCGTGCTGGTCGGGTTGGGCCTGCGCGCGGCCTTCACCCACCGGCTGCCGCCGGTGTTCGCGCTGATCACCGCGGTCAGCCTGGCCGTGCTGCTGATCGGTTGGCGGGCCGTGTTCCTCGCCGTGCGTCGCTCCAGGGGAGCGAACGCTTAAGCTGGTCCCCATGCCCGTCCGCGAAGCCCTCAAACCGGGCCGCGTCTCGCCGATGCGACCGGTGCCAGCAGAGATTCCTCGCCCGGAGTACGTCGGCAAGCCGGCGCCGACGCCGAGCACCGACCCGTGGGTGCAGACCCCCGAGGTGATCGAGGCGATGCGGGCGGCCGGGAAGATCGCGGCCCAGGCATTGGCCACCGGCGGCGCGGCGGTCGCCCCCGGGGTGAGCACCGACGAGGTGGACCGGGTGGTGCACGAGTTCCTCTGCGACCACGGCGCCTACCCGTCCACGCTGGGCTACCGGGGCTTCCCGAAGAGCTGCTGCACCAGCCTCAACGAGGTCATCTGCCACGGCATCCCGGACTCCACGGTGATCCAGGACGGCGACATCGTGAACATCGACGTCACCGGGTTCATCGGCGGGGTGCACGGGGACACCAACGCCACCTTCCTGGCCGGTGACGTCGCCGAGGAGGACCGGCTGCTGGTCGAGCGCACCCGCGAGGCGATGATGCGGGCGATCAAGGCGGTGCGCCCCGGGCGGCCACTGAACGTGGTCGGCCGGGTCATCGAGTCCTACGCCAAGCGGTTCGGCTACGGCGTGGTGCGGGACTTCACCGGGCACGGCATCGGGCGCAGCTTCCACTCCGGGCTGGTGGTGCTGCACTACGACGCCCCCGATGTGGACACCCTGCTGGAGACCGGCATGACGTTCACCATCGAGCCGATGATCAACCTGGGCACCATCGACTACGACATCTGGGACGACGGCTGGACCGTGGTCACCAAGGACCGCCGGCGCACCGCCCAGTTCGAGCACACCGTCCTGGTCACCCCGGACGGCGCGGAGATCCTCACCCTCCCGTGAGCGGGGCGCTGCTCGTTGCCGGGACTACTTCGGACGCGGGCAAGAGCGTGCTGGTGGCCGGGCTGTGCCGGTGGCTGGCCCGGTCCGGGGTGAAGGTGGCGCCGTTCAAGGCGCAAAACATGTCCAACAACTCGGTGGTCACCCCGGACGGGGGCGAGATCGGCCGAGCGCAGGCGATGCAGGCGGCGGCGGCCGGCATCGAGCCTTCGGTGCGGTTGAACCCGGTGCTGCTCAAACCGGGCAGCGACCGGTCCTCGCAGGTGGTGGTGCTGGGCCGGGTGGAAGGAACGGTCAGCGCGCGGGACTACGCCGGCCGCAAGGCGGCCCTGCTGGACACCGTGGTGCGCACCCTGGAGGGCCTGCGCGCCGACCACGACGTGGTGGTGTGCGAGGGCGCCGGCTCGCCCACCGAGATCAACCTGCGGGCCAACGACATCGCCAACATGGGCCTGGCCAGGGCGGCCGGGCTGCCCGTACTGGTGGTCGGGGACATCGACCGGGGCGGGGTGCTGGCCCACCTGTTCGGCACGCTGGCGCTGCTCTCCGCCGCCGACCAGGCGCTGGTGGCCGGCTTCGTGATCAACAAGTTCCGGGGCGACCCCGGGCTGCTGGAGCCGGGGCTGCGGCAGCTGCGCGCGCTCACCGGGCGGCCCACCCTGGGCGTGCTGCCGTTCGACGACCGGCTGTGGCTGGACGCCGAGGACTCGCTGTCCTACGTGGCGGACGGGGTGGTCGGCCGCCCGCCGCCGCCGCTGGGGGAGCGCTGGCTGCGGGTGGCGGTGCCCCGGCTGCCCCGGATCTCCAATGCCACCGACGTGGAGGCGCTGGCCTGCGAGCCGGGGGTCGCCGTGCGCTACGTGACCGAGCCGTCCCGGGTGGCCGACGCGGACCTGGTGGTGCTGCCGGGGTCCAAGTCCACGGTGGCCGACCTGGACTGGCTGCGGGCCACCGGGCTGGCCGAGGCGGTGCGCGCGCACGCCGGGCGGGGCCGGCCGGTGCTGGGCATCTGCGGCGGCTACCAGATGCTCGCCCGGCGGATCACCGACGAGCACGAGTCCGGGCGCGGCGGGGTCGACGGGTTGGGCCTGCTCGATGTGGAGATCGAGTTCGAGGCGGAGAAGCGGCTGGCCCGGCCGTCCGGCCGCGCGCTGGGCCACCCGGTGACCGGGTACGAGATCCACCACGGCCGGGTGATCCGGTCGGCGGAGGCGCCGTTCATCGCCGATCCGGGCGAAGGCGCCGCCGCCGGATCGGTGCTGGGCACGCACTGGCACGGCCTGCTGGAGAACGACGGGTTCCGGCGCGCGCTGTTGGCCCGGATCGCGCCGGCGGGGTTCGTGCCGGCGCCGGACACCCGGTTCGCCGAGGTACGGGCCGCCCAGCTGGACCTGCTCGGCGACCTGGTCGAACAACACCTGGACACCGACGCCGTGATGCGCCTGATCGAAAACGGCGCGCCTCCGGACCTGCCCGCGATACCTCCTGGATCCGACTCGTGCGAGTGAAGACGCGGTTCCACTATGAGCTGATCGCCTGCGGGTTGCGTGGGCATCAGCTGGTCGGCACCGACGTGGCCACGCTGCGGCCCGGGGACGAGCCGCTGGTGCGCGAACACGGTGACGGGCTGCGCTGGCACCGCTGCCTGCGCTGCGACTCCTGGGTGCCGCTGCGGCCCCCTGAGGCGCCCACCCGGGAGCACCTGCCCGAGCGGTCGGAGATCCAGCTGCCGTTGCGCGGGCGGCCGCTGCGGGACCGGTTCGTGCTGCGGCTGATCGCGCTGGACCGGCTCGTGCACTTCCTGGTGCTCGGCGCGCTGGCCGCGCTGGTGTTCCTGTTCGCGGCGAAGCGGGCGGAGTTCAGTCCGACCTTCTACCGCGTGCTGGACGATGTGCAGGGCACGCTGGGTGGGCCGAACGGGCTGCGTGGCGGCGGCCTGGTGCGCGAGCTGGGCCGGGCGTTCGCGGCCAAGTCGGCCACGTTGCACCTGCTCGGCCTGGCATTGGCCGGCTACGCCCTGCTGGAGGGGGTGGAGGCGGTCGGCCTGTGGTTCGCCAAGCGCTGGGCCGAGTACCTGACCTTCCTGGCCACCAGCCTGCTGCTCATCCCCGAGGTGTACGAGCTGACCGGCCGGATCACCGTGGCCAAGGTAATCACGCTGGTGCTGAACCTGGCCGTGGTCGGCTACCTGCTCTACGCCAAGCGGCTGTTCGGGCTGCGGGGCGGCGGGCGGGCGGAGGCCGACGCGTACGCCCGCGACACCGGCTGGGCCGCCCTGGAGCGCAGCCCTTAGGGCCGGCGCAGCAGGCCGACCAGCTCCACGGTCTGTTTGGCCAGCGGCCGGATCACCGGCAACCGGGACAGCCGGACCAGCCGCTCGATCATCGGCACGGTGTGCTCCACCAGCAGCCGGGTGCGGGCCGTTCCGGGCGAGGTGTCGTGCACCCAGTGCAGCACGATGCCCAGGTGGTAGAGCCAGAGCAGCTCGGGCAGCGTGCCGGCCAGCTCGCTGCCCACCCGCACCGAAGCGCCGTCCACCAGCGTGCGGTAGATGCCGATCGCCGCGTCCCGGGGTGCCGAGGACGCCTGGTGGAACGGGGACAGCGGGTTGTCCGGCCGCGCGGCGGTGGCGAACAGCTGCCCGGCGAACTCGTGGTACGGCCGCGCCACATCCAGCCAGCGCAGCAGCGCGCCGCGCAGCCGGTCGGCGAAGTCGGTGGTGCCGGCGAACAGCGAGGCGCACTCGGCGGCGTGCGACTCGGCCAGGTCGTCGTAGAACCCCTGGATCAACTCCTCCTTGCTGGAGAAGTAGTAGTACGCGTTGCCCACCGACACACCGGCCTTCGCCGCGATGGCGCGCATCGTCGTGCGCTCGTAGCCGTTCTCCCGGAACAGCTCCATCGCGGCGGCCACGATCTGCGCGCGGGTGCGGGCAGATTTTAGGGTGGCGGGCGGGTTCAAAGGGGGTGTCACGAGCGGGCGCGCATCGCGGCCTGGAAGTCCTCGTCCAACTGGGCTCGGTGGTGCGAGTCACGCAGCCGGGCGAGCACCCGCAGCGTCAGCCCGTAGGCCACGCCCAGGATCAGCAGCACCACGCCGAGCTTGGTGACCACGGTCTGCGCGAACCCGTCCACCGGCACGTTGACCGTCGAAATCAACGCCAGCACGCCGAACGTGGCCAGCTGGAATCCGACCACGACCAGCTTGGTCAAACCGGCCGCACGGTCCGCCGGGTACTCCTCCTCCAGGATCGACTGGCCGCTGCGGCGGAGGATCACTCCGACTCCGGCGGTCAGTGCGGCGCCGGCGATCAGCACGGCGAAGTAGCTGACCAGATCGATGTCCACCTGGGTCGCCTCCTCATTTCTGAACGTGTTCGAAACCAGTGAACACCCAGGTAGGCAGTGATCGCAAGGTAGGGCGGGCGGGCGGGAGAATGATGCGATGCGAGTAACAGTCCTGGGCGCCGGGGTGAGCGGGCTGAGCACCGCGGTGAGCCTGTTGCGGGCCGGTGCCGGGGTCCGTGTAGTGGCCGCCGGCCCGGTGCGCGAGTCGACCTCGTACCTGGCCGCCGCCGTCTGGTTCCCCACCCACGTCGGACCGGCCGGCGCGGTGGCCCGCTGGGGCGCGCACGCCTACCGGGTGTTCGCCGAGCAGGCCGCGTGCGGTGTTCCGGGGGTGGTCATGCGCGAGTCGATGGCCCTGTACCGGCAGCCGCCGGGGGAACCGGAGTGGGCGGAACAGGTGGGCGGGGTGCGCCCGGCCGAACCGGCCGAGCTGCCGGCCGGCTACCCGCACGGGCTGCGCTACGTCGTCCCGCTGGTGGAGATGCCGCGGTATCTGCCGTGGCTGGCCGGCGAGCTGACCCGGCTCGGCGGCGAGCTGGTCACCCGCCGGGTCGGCGACCTGGCCGAGCTGGCCGGCCTGGGGACGGATGCGGTGGTCAACTGCACCGGGCTGGCCGCCCGTGAGCTGGTCGGCGACGACAGCGTGTACCCGGTGCGCGGACAGATCGTGCGGGTGACCAACCCCGGGCTGACGCTGTCCGTGCGGGACGAGGGACACCCGGAGGGGCGGGCCTACGTGCACCCGCGCGAGCGGGACGCCGTCCTGGGCGGCACGCTGGAGGAGCACCGCTGGGACACCGAACCGGACCCGGCCACCGGCGAGTCCATCCTGCGCCGCTGCCGTGACCTGGCCCCCGAGCTGGCCGGCGCCCAGGTGCTGGAGCACATTGCCGGGCTGCGGCCGGGGCGGCCCGAGGTCCGGCTGGCGGAGGGCGAGCCGGTCGGGGACACCCGGGTGATCCACAACTACGGGCACGGCGGGGCCGGCATCACGCTCAGCTGGGGCTGCGCCGCCGACGTGGTGTCCCTACTCGCGAGGTAATCGCGCACAAAGCCCCGGCCGCCTACCGTCGCCGGCATGACGGGAAACGAGCAGCTCGCCGGCAAGGTGGCGATCATCACCGGCGGCACCAGCGGGCTGGGCGCGCGCATGGCGGAGCTGTTCGCCGCCGAGGGGGCCGGCGTGGTGGTCACCGGCCGGCGCCGGGAGGCGGGCGAGGAGCTGGCCACCCGGCTGGGGCCGGGGGTGAGCTTCCTGGCGGCCGACGTGTCCGTCGAGGCCGACGTCCGGGCCACCGTGGCGCACGCGCTGGACCGGTTCGGCCGGCTGGACGTGCTGGTCAACAACGCCGGCAACGCGGGCACGCTGAGCGGCGCACTGGACGTCGACCTGGACGAGTTCCGGCGCACCTTCGACGTGCACGTGCTGGGCACCGTGGCCGGTATCAAGCACGTCGGCCCGCACCTGGTGGCGCAGGGCCACGGGTCGATCGTCAACGTGTCCAGCGTGGGCGGGTTGTTGGCCGGCTGGACGCCGTACGACTACGCGGCGGCCAAGGCCGCCGTCACCCACCTGACCCGGTGCGCGGCGGTGGAGCTGGGCGAGCACGGGGTGCGGGTGAACAGCATCTCGCCCGGCCCGATCCCCACCGGCATCCAGACCAAGACCGCCGGCGCCGACCCGGAGGCGGCGGCGCGCAGCGTGGACAAGCTGGCCGAGCTGATGTCCGCCGGGCTGGCGTCCTGGCAACCGGTGCGCCGGCTGGGCACCCCGGACGACGTGGCGGCCACCGCGCTGTGGCTGGCCAGCGACGCGTCCAGCTTCGTGAACGGGCAGGACATCGCCGTCGACGGCGGGCTCACCGCCGGGCGGCCCGCCTCGGTCTCCGCCGAGGCCTACCGGCACATCGGCGCCCTGGCCCGGGAGGCGGCCGACGCCCACATAACGTAGGCGCCATGGATCTGCGCCATCACGGGGACGTCGACGCCGCGCCGGGCCTGCTCGACTTCGCGGTCAACGTCCGCGGCAGCCGCCCGCCGGACTGGCTGCGCGAGCGCCTGGTGGCCGCCGTCGACCGGCTGGGCCGCTACCCGTCGGCCGCCGACGACCTCGCCGCCCGCGAGGCGGTGGCCCGGCGGCACGGGCGGCGGCCGGAGGAGGTGCTGATCCTGGCCGGCGCGGCCGAGGGGTTCGCCATGCTGCCCGGGCTGCGCCCGTCCCGTCCGGTGGTGCTGCACCCGGGGTTCACCGAGCCGGAGGTGGCGCTGCGCGCGGCCGGCCTGGACGTGCGGCGGGTCTTCACCGACGCCGGCGACGGTCACCGGCTCCGCCCGGAGGCCGTGCCGGCGGACGCGGACCTGGTGGTGCTGGGCAATCCGACCAACCCGACCTCGGTGCTGCACCCGGCCGCCGAGGTCGCCCGGCTGGCTCGCCCGGGGCGGGTACTGGTGGTGGACGAGGCGTTCGCCGACGCGGTCCCCGGCGAGCCGGAGTCGCTTTCCGCGCGCGCCGACGTACCCGGGATTCTGGTGCTGCGCAGCCTGACCAAGACCTGGGCGCTGCCCGGGCTGCGCGCCGGCTACGCCCTCGGCGACCCGGAGCTGCTGGCCCGGCTGTCCGCCGCACGGCCGCCGTGGCCGGTGGGCACCCTGGTGCTGGAGGCGGTGCGGGCCTGCTGTGAGCCGGCCGCGCTGGCCGAGGCGGCGGCCGCCGCCGAGGAGCTGTCGGCGCACAGGGCCTGGCTGGCCGGGGCGCTGGCCGAGCTGCCCGGCGTGCGCGTGCACGGGCCGGCGGCCGGCCCGTTCCTGCTGCTCACCGTGCCCGGCGGGGCCCAGGTGCGGTCCGGGCTGCGGGACGCCGGGGTGGCGGTGCGCCGGTGCGACACGTTCCCCGGGCTGACCGAGGACCAGCTGCGGGTGGCGGTGCGGCCGCCGGGCGAGGCCGGCGCGCTGGTCGGTGCGTTGGCGCGAGCGCTGAGGCACTACGGTTCGTCGGATGCGAGTGGGCCGGAAACCGCCAACTCAGTGTGCTGAGAGTGCCGACTCGCGGGGGAGGGGCTGGGTGTGGCGACGCTCGGGGACGTAATCACCGCGCTGGAAACCGCCTATCCGCCGGGGTTGGCGGAGGCGTGGGATGCGGTGGGCTTGGTCTGCGGGGATCCGGCGGCGCCGGTTTCCCGGGTGTTGGTGGCGGTGGACCCGGTGGAGGAGACCATCGAGGAGGCCGTCGAGGGCGGCGCCCAGCTGTTGGTGAGCCACCACCCGCTGCTGCTGCGCGGGGTGCACGGGGTGCCGGCCGACCAGCCCAAGGGCCGCCTGGTGCACCGGTTGATCACCGCCGGCGTGGGCCTGTTCACCGCGCACACCAATGCCGACTCGGCCGACCCGGGGGTGTCCGACGCGCTGGCCGCCGCGCTCGGCCTTCCGGTCACCGGGCCGCTGGTGCCCCGGGACCCCACCGGCCGGCTCGGCCTCGGCCGGATCGGCGAGCTGCCCGAGCCGGAGACGCTGGCCGACTTCACCCGGCGGGCGGCGGCCGCGCTGCCGGCCACCGCGTGGGGTGTGCGGGCCGCCGGTGACCCGGACCGGCCGGTGCGCCGGGTCGCGGTGTGCGGCGGCGCCGGGGACTCCGCGCTGGCCGACGCCATCGCCGCCGGGGTGGACGTCTACCTCACCGCCGACCTGCGTCACCACCCGGCCAGCGAGCACCTGCTGGCCGGAGGCATCCCCGGCCGCCCCACCCCGGCGTTGGTGGACGTGGCGCACTGGGCCTCGGAGCACCCGTGGTGCGCCCAGGCGGCGGCGGTGATCAACAATGCCTTCCGGGGTAACGTCGAGGCCTCCGTCTCGTGGCGCCGCACCGACCCGTGGACGCTCGGTGCCGGCCAGCCAGAGTCGTCAGAAAGGAACCCCGCGCAGTGAACGCCGAACCCGCAGCCCAGCAGCGGTTGCTCCAGCTCGCCGATGTGGACGCGGAGCTGAACCGGATCGACCACCGCCGCCGCGCGATGCCCGAGCTGGCCGAGATCACCGAGGCGGAGAAGATACTGCGGGAACGCAAGGACGCGGTGGTTTCCGCCGAGACCTCGGCGCGCGACCTGGACCGGGAGATCGCCCGGCTGGAGCGGGACGTGGAGGGCGTGCGGGCCAGGGCGGAGCGGGACCAGAACCTGCTCGCCGGCGCCGGCCTCCCGGCCAAACAGGCCGCCGACCTGCAGCACGAGCTGGAGACCCTGGCCCGCCGCCAGGGCGTGCTGGAGGACGAGCAGTTGGAGATCATGGAGCAGCGCGAGGCGGTGCAGACCAACCTGGACGCCGCCCAGGGGGAGCTGGCCGAGGCCGAGCGGGCGCTGGCCGACGCGCAGACCCGCCGGGACGGCACGCTGGCCGACCTGGAGGCCGCCGAGGCCGGCCGGCGCCGGGACCGCGAGCCGATCGTGGACGGGCTGCCGGCGGACCTGGTCAAGCTGTACGAGTCGATCCGGTCCCGGGGCGGTCCCGGGGCGGCCATGCTGCGGGCCCGCAAGTGCGGCGCCTGCCGGCTGGAGCTGGACCGCTCCGAGGTGAGCCAGATCCGGGCCGCCGCGCCGGACGAGGTGCTGCGGCACGAGGAGTGCGGGGCGATCATGGTGCGCACCTCGGAGTCGGGCCTGTGAGGCTGGTCATCGAGGCGGACGGCGGCTCGCGGGGGAACCCGGGACCGGCCGGCTACGGCGCCCTGGTGCTCGACGCCGATACCGACGAGGTGCTCGCCGAGTCGGCCGAGGGCATCGGCGTCGCCACCAACAACGTGGCCGAGTACCAGGGCCTGATCGCCGGCCTGCGCGCCGCCGTCGCGCTGGCCGAGCGCGGACCGGTGGCCGACGTCGAGGTGCGGATGGACTCCAAGCTGGTGGTGGAGCAGATGTCCGGGCGCTGGCGGGTGAAGCACCCGGCCATGCAGCCGCTCGCACTGGAGGCCGGCCGGCTGGTCCGTGACCTGGGTGGGGTCCGCTTCACCTGGGTCCCGAGAGCCCGCAACAAACGCGCCGACCGCCTGGCCAACGAAGCCATGGACGCCCAGTCCCAGCCCGCGCCGTGACCCCCACCCCTCCGCCGATTCAGTCGGTTCAGCAGGCCTGTTCAGTCACTTCAGCAGCCCCCGCGTCGACGGCGTGGACCGGCCAGACCGGCCGGCCGACCCGGTTCCTGTTGCTGCGGCACGGCCAGACCGAGTACTCCGCGCAGCGCCGCTACTCCGGCCGGGCCGATCCGGAGCTGACCGAGCTCGGCCACGCCCAGGCCGCCGCCGTGGCGGCCGGGATCGGTTCGGTGGACGGGACGGACAAGGTCAGCGCGGTCCTCAGCTCGCCGCTGCGCCGGGCCCGGCAGACCGCCGAGCCGGTGGCCGCCGCGCTCGGCGCCGGCCCGGTGACCTCGCACGAGGGCCTGTTGGAGACCGACTTCGGCGCCTGGGACGGCCTGACCTTCGCCGAAGCCAGGACCCGCGACCCCGAGGTGCACCGCCGCTGGCTGGGGGACGAGACGGTGGACCCGCCGGGCGGCGAGAGCTTCGCCGCGGTGGGTACGCGCGTGGCAAAAATGCGCGCAGAGCTGGTGGCCGCCCACCCGGGCGAGACGTTGCTGCTGGTCAGCCACGTGACACCGATCAAGATGCTGGTCCGGCAGGCGCTGGGCAGCGGCCCCGAGGTGCTCTACCGGATGCACCTGGACCTGGCCTCGCTGTGCATCGCCGAGTTCTACCCCGACGGCGGCGCCTCGGTGCGCCTGGTGAACGGCCGCTTCCCGGTAACACAGGTTTAGGGCGGCGCTGATCCGGTCATGCATGAGTCATGCATGACGTGGAACGCACGGCCAACCTGCTGGGCGCCGCCGCCCTGGCGCTGACCGACCTGATGTTCGCCGAGCTGGCCCACGCCGGCGGGCTGTCCGCGAGCGGTGCGGCCGCACTGGTCACGCTGGGCGCGGCGCCCGACCTGAGCGTCACCGAGCTGGGCCGGCGGGTCGGGCTGAGCCAGCCGGCGGCGGCGCGAATGGTGGACGGCCTGGAACGGCGCGCATTCGCCCGGCGGGCTCCGGGGGCCGGCCGAGAGGTGTCCGTCCGGCTCACTCCGGCCGGGGAAGGCATCGCGGCCCGGCTGACCGGAGCCCGGACGCAGGCGCTGGCCGGCCCACTGGCGGCGCTGGACCAGGGTCAACTGGCCGCGCTGGACGGCGCCCTGTCCGGCCTGCTGGCCGCGTTGTACCGGCGGGTAGGCAGCGCCGACCTGCTGTGCCGGCTGTGCGACCGGGAGCGTTGCACGCGGGGTGCGCCCTGTCCGGTCGGCCAGGCCGGGCGGGAAGTCGGCCAGGCGGGGCGGGATGTCGGCGAGGCCGGGCGGGAAGTCGGCCAGGCCGGGCGGCGGGTCGGCCAGGCCGGAAGGCAGTGACCGGTGGGCACCCTGCTCGCCCTGGCGTCGTCGGTCTGTTACGGCATCGCCGACTACGCCGGGGGTCTGCTCTCCCGACGGACCAGCCCGGCCGCCGTGGCGCTGGTCGGGCAGCTCGGCGGGCTGGTGCTGATGGCGGTCGCCGCCGTGCTGCTGCCCGGCCGGCCGTTGGCCGCCGACCTGGGCTGGGGCGCGCTGTCCGGTGCGGGCACCGGCGTCGGCATGCTGCTCCTGTACCGGGCGCTGGCGCGCGGGGCGATGAGCGTGGCGGTGCCGGTGAGCGCGGTGGGCGGCCTGGCCATCCCGGTGCTGTTCGGGCTGGCGCTGTTCGGCGAGCGGCCTTCCGCGCTCTCCGGACTGGGTATGGCGCTCGCGGTCCCCGCGCTGTTCCTGCTGGCCAGGGACGGGCGGCCGGCTGAGCTGGCCAGCAGTGGAACGGTGGACGCGCTGGTCGCCGGGGTGGGCATCGCGGTGCAGTACCTCGCGCTGGCCCGGGCGCAGCCGGATGCCGGGATGTGGCCGGTGGCCGCCGGGCGGCTGGCCGCCGCCCTGCTGATCGCGCCGCTGCTGCTGAGGGCCGCCGACCGATGGATGCCCGCGCCGCGACTGGCCGCCGCCGCGGCGACCGGCTGCTGCGCCGCGCTGGCACTGGTGGCCTACCTGCTGGCCACCCGTGAGCAGCTGGTCACCGTGGCGGTGGTGCTGTCCTCGCTGTACCCGGTGCTTCCGGTGCTGCTCGGGCTGACCGTGCTGGGCGAACGGCTGACCGCGCCCCAACGGTTCGGCCTGCTCACGGCCGGTGTGGCCACCGTCCTGCTGGCTGCGGGTTGACACATACCCATATGGGAATATGATTGGTGCATGGCCCGGGCAGCGACTACGACGGACGCGTTCAACGCGGTGGCCGAGCCCCGGCGGCGGGAGATTCTGGACCTGCTGGCCGGGGGCGAGCTGCCGGTGAACGAGCTCGTCGAGCGGCTCGGGCTGGCCCAGCCCCTGGTCTCCAAGCACCTGCGGGTGCTGCGCGAGGTCGGGCTGGTCCAGGTGCGCGAGGACGGGCGGCGGCGGCTCTACCGGCTCGACGGCCGGCCGCTGCGGCCCATCTACGAGTGGGTGCGCACCTACGAACAGACCTGGTCGCGACGCCTCGACCTGTTGGACGACGTGGTGGCCGAACTCAAGGAACAGGAGCAGAAGGATGTCCGCGATGACGAATAAGGGAACCGCGGTTGTCACCCTCCCCGGGGACACCCAGATCTTGATCACGCGCGAGTTCGACGCGCCCAGGCACCTGGTCTACCGGGCGTGGACCACGCCGGAGCTGATCAAGCGCTGGTGGGGTGCGGACCGGGCCGAGGTCACGCACGTCGAGGTGGACCTGCGGGTGGGCGGGAAGTGGCGCTACGTGGCGGTGGCCCACGAGGGCGGGTTCGAGTTCGCCTTCCACGGGGAGTACCGCGAGGTGGTGACCAATGAGCGCCTGGTGTCCACCGAGGTCTTCGAGGGTGCTCCGGACGCCGCCGCGCTGAACACGCTCACCCTCACCGAACGCGACGGCCGCACCACGCTCACCACGCTGGTGGAGCACACCAGCCAGGAGCACCGGGACGCGCACATCAACTCCGGCATGGAGGGCGGCATGCAGGAGGCGATGGACCACCTGGAGGAGGTCGCCCGCTCGTTGGAGCTCTGAGAGCGCTAGCAAACTGCGCTGGTCGCTAGCGGCCCGCCACGCTCAGAGAACGTCGGTGACCAGACCACCCACGTTGTCGAGGACCGAGCCGACGTCCACGCCGACGACCTCGAGCCCCGACTCGCCGCCGAGGTTGACCAGTCCACTGTTGAGAATGCCCGAGTCGTCCTGGTCGGCGCTGGCCACGCCGACCAGTCCGGCCAGGCTCACCGCGGCAATTCCGGCAACAACCGCCGCACGCTTCGCAATTTTCACATCTGCTCCTTCTTTAGCAGGCTGATCACCTAACGCGGGCCGAACCCGCTGGTGAATCAACGGGTGAATATCCGAGGAGATGCTTTGCGAAATGCGTTTTCATGCGTCCGAGTAGTCCTGATCGTGATTGCGAATACATAAGCCTGAAATCGACCGATCTACCGTGCAATCATCAAAAGATTACGCGAGTGGAAATGGTGAGCACCTACTTCTGGCCGGTGCGCGGCGGCCGGGACGGTTTCATGGTCAAGTAGCGAGAGCAGACGCTACTGGACGGTAGAACGTCTGTAGCCGCTACTTGACCATGAACCAGCGGTTCGCCGGGCTGGATACATGATCAGCAGGGCATGGTGGTCGCCTGTGGCTGCCCGGGACGGCCCTCATGTCCTGCTGATCATGAACGCGACGACAGCCCACCGAGCGAACACAACGTCCGGGCGAAGCCGCGCCATATCGGTCAGCCGCGGCCGGCGCCTGGCCAGCCGCCGCCTGGATCACCGGACTTACGGCACGAATTTCCGGCGCGGGACACTAGGGTTCGATGATCTCGCCCGAGCCCGGGCCGTGCACCGCGCGCAGGTAGGCCTGCGCGACCTGTGCGGCCGGGGTGCCGCCGGACCCGTCGGCGCCCATCGCCTCCAGCGTCTCCCGGATCCAGCCGGGGCTGACCAGGTTGATCCGCTGGCTTCGGGGCAGTTCGGCGGCCGCGTTGCGCACGAACCCGGCGAGGCCCTGGTTCACCAGTGCGCCCAGCGAACCACCGGCCAGCGGGGCGGCGAAGGTGCCGCCGGTGAGGGTGATGGAACCGCCCTCGGGCAGGTTCCGGGCCGCCCGGCGCGCCAGCCCGACCTGGCCGAGCAGCTTGCCCCGCATGCCGTCCAGGAACTCCTCGTCGGTGGCCGAGACCAGGTCCAGCAGCGGCCCGCTGGCCGCGCAGCAGACCACCGCCGCCAAACCGGTGACCTTGGCGAACGCCCGGTCCAAGGAGGCCGGGTCGGTCAGGTCGACGCGCACCGGGCCGCCCCGGGCCCCGCGGACCACCTCGTGCCCCGCCTCCTCCAGCGCGGCGGCGACCGCCCCGCCGAGGGTGCCGGTCGCGCCGATCACCAAGATCTTCATACCGTCATTATCAGCCTCTCAGGTCCGCGGGTTATGGTCGGCTCCGTGGACGAGAACCGAGCCCGCCGGGTGGTGGACACGCTGCGCGACCGGGGTATCGACGCGCACCTGGAACGCGCCGGCACGTACCAGTTCGGCGTGCGGGTGACGCTGGGCGACGGCCGCGAGGCGGTCTGGGACACCGACGGCACCGCGACCCTCGAGGCCCAGGTCATGCGGAACGGCAACCTGGTCGGGTTCGTGCCGGTCATCGAGGGGTCGGAGGACTTCGACGAGGCCCAGGTGGTGGACGCCATCGCACGCACCGACTACGACCGCCCGATCGCCACCCAACGGACCAGCGCGCCGCCCCCCGCCCCCGCGCTGCCCCGGGAGGGCGGCGTGTTCCGCCGGTTCATGGACGGCTTCCGCTACCGGTAGGGCTACCGGTAGAACAGGTAGCCGGCCACCGCGACGCCGAGCACCACCACCGACCAGCGCAGCACCGACTCGGGCAGCACCCGGGCCAGGCGCATGCCCAGGAACCCGCCGACCAGTGTGGTCGGCGCGAGCAGCGCCACCGCCAGCCAGTGCACCGGCGCGCCCAGCGCGAAGATCACCAAGGTCACCGTGGCCACCACCAGCGACAACGCCGCCTTGACCGCGTTCAGTCGGACCAGCCGGTCGTGCGCGGTCAGGGACAGCACGGAGATCAGGATCACGCCGAGCGCCCCGCCGAAGTAGCCGCCGTACACCGAGGCCACGAACACGGCGGGCAGCAGCACCGACCGCCGGTCCGGGCCGTCCGGGTCCGGGGCGCCGATCCACCGCCGCAGCCAGGGGGAGAACCCGAGCAGCACGGCGGCCAGCAGCACCAGCGCCGGCACCACCGCGTCGAACACCTGGCCCGGCAGCACCAGCAGCAGCGCGCAGCCCAGCCCGGTGCCGGCGATGGCCACGCCGATGGTGCTGATCACCCGGTTCCGCTGGCCGGCCAGCTCCCGCCGGGCACCGGCGACCGCGCCGATGTAGCCGGGCCACTGGGCGATCGAGTTGGTCACGTTGGCCGGCAGCGTCGGCAGGCCGATGGCGAGCAGCGCGGGGAACAGCAGCAGCGAGCCACCGCCGGCGACCGCGTTCACCAGGCCCGACAGCAACCCCGCCACCAGCAGAAAGGCCGTCTGGCCGGGCGGGGGGAGCGTCACGCCCGCGACACTATCCCGGCGGGGGTGCCGCACTTGCGGTAGTTAGCCGGTGGCGCCCGGTGATGCTCGCAACACGCTGTAGTTGTCCGCGTCGGCCGGCGGGGTGACCGCGTCCAGGCGCAGCCCGGCGGCGGCCAGCAGCGCGCCGAACTCCGCCTCGGTGCGTTCCCGGCCGCCGGTGCAGACCAGCATGTTCAGGTCGCCCATCAGCATGCCGCCGGCGGCGGGCAGCCCGGCCGGGTCGACCGGCACCACCGGTTCGATCAGGTACAGCGCCGCGGCCGGCGTCATCGCCTCCCGGCAGCGGCGCAGGATGCGAGTGGCCGCATCGTCGTCCCAGTCGTGGATCACGCTCTTCAGCACGTAGGTGTCGCAGCCGCCGGGGACCGAGGCGAAGAAGTCCCCGGTGACCACCTCGCACCGGTCGCGCACGCCCGCCCCGGTGAGCACCCGCTCGGCGTCGCGGTGCCCGGAGGCGGTGTCGTGGAGCACCCCGGTCGCCCCGGGGTGCGCGGCCAGGAAGGCGGCCAGCAGCGTGCCGTTGCCCCCGCCCAGGTCGGCGATCCGGCGGGGGGCGGCCAACCCGCAGCGGGTCACCACGTCGGGCGCGACCTCCCGGGTGTGCTCGGCCATCGCCTCGTTGAACACCGCCCCCTCTTCCGGGTGTGCGGCAAAGTAGCCGAACGAGTTCGTCCCGTGCAGGTGCTCGAAGGCCGTCTCCCCGGTGCGCACGCTGTGTTCCAGCCGGCCCCAGGACCGCCACACCGGCTCGCCGGCGAACAGCAGCACCAGGTTGCGGACCGAGCCGGGCACGCCGGCGCGCAGCAGCTGCCCGGTGCCGGTCAGCTCGAACCGGCCGTCGGCCAGCGTGACCAGCCCGAGCGACGCCGCCGCCCGCAACAGCCGGTACAGGGACGGCGCGTGCGTGCCGGTGCGCGCGGCCAGCCGCTCGGCGGTGGCCGGGCCGTCGGCCAGCCGGTCGGCGACCGCCAGCCGGGCCAGCGCGTGCGCGACTTGCGCGGGGATGTATCCGAGCAGCAGGGGGAACAGCTCGCCCCGGGCGCGGGAGAGGTCCTCGGTGACGGTCATCCGCGCGTTGCCGGGGTGACCGCCGCCGGCCGGTAGGTGCCGAAGCTCCACACGTTGCCCTCGGGGTCGCGGGCGGCGAAGTCCCGCGAGCCGTAGTCCTGGTCGGTCAGCCCGCGGACGATCTCGGCGCCGGCCGCCACCGCGCGGTCGTGCGCCGCGTCCGGGTCGTCCACCGCCAGGTAGATCACCGCGGTGCCGGTGTCGAAGACGTCCGGCTCGCCGCTCGGCCGCGAGCTGACCATCACCACGCCGTTGCCCCAGCTGAGCTCGGCGTGCATCACCTGGCCGTCCGGGCCTTCGTGCACGTCGCCGGCCACCAGGCCGAGCGACTTGGTGAGAAACTCGATGGCGGCGCGGGCGTCGTCGTAGCGCAGGGTCGGGTACACGCTCGGGGCGTGCTCGTTGTCGGTCATGCCGGGAACGTTAGGGCGATCGGGAGGAGGCGTCTTGGACGAATGCGACCTTTCACCCGGCTCAGCCGGGCGGCCCGAAGGTGATCGTTCCGTCCGCGCCGAACACCAGGCCCGGATTGTGCGCCACCTCCCAGCGGAACCCGGCCGGGTCGGCGAAGAAGCCGTGCATGAACCCCACCTCGCCGACCTGTGCCTTCTTCAACACCGTGCCGCCGGCGGCCTCGGCCTTGGCCAGCACAGCGGTCACCTCGGCATCGCTGGCCACGTTGTGCGCCAGGGTGAACGGCGCCGGCCCGGTCGCGCGGGGGGCCTGGGTTGCGGGGTCGATGTCCCGCTCCAGGTTGTCCGCGCCCCACAGTCCGAGCAGCAGCGCCGGCCCCACCTGCAGGAAGACGATGTCGCCCGGCACCTCGAAGACCGGCGACCAGCCGAGGCCGTCGACGTAGAAGCGGCGTACGGCGGCCAGGTCCGGCACGCCCAGCGTGATGATGTTCACCTTCGGTTCCATGCCGGCCAGCATGGCCGCCGGGACGGGCGGGAGTCGTGAACGAAACGGCCATCTACCGGGAGGAGCCCGCGCCCGCCGGCTGGGGGCCGGCGGCCTACCGCGTCTGGTACCAGCGGGCGGCCGGCGGACATCGCCAGCTGGTGCTCCCGGACGGTTGTGCCGACGTGATCGTGGACGACCGGGGCCGGGCAATCCTGGTCGGTTCGGCCACCGGCGCGCAGACCCCGCTGATGGCCCCGGGCCGCGGCCTGCACGGACTGCGCCTGGCCTCGGCCGGGATCAGGGCGGCGCTGGGGGTGCCGGCCGCCGAGCTCACCGACCGGACGCTGCCGCTGGACCAGGTGCTGCCGGGCCCGCTGGCCCGCGCCCTGGTCGACGCGCTGGGTACCGGTGACCCCCTGGCCACCGATCACGTGCGGCACTGGCTGGCAGGGGCGGAACCGGACCCCCGGATCGCCGTGGCCGCCCGGGTCCTCTGGCGGTCACCCAGTCGCGACGTCGCCGAGGTGGCCGACCTGGTCGGGCTGTCCGGCCGGCAGCTGCGGCGGGCGCTCCTGGCCGACGTGGGGCTCGGGCCGAAGGCCTACCAGCGGGTCGGGCGGCTGCACCGGTTCCTGGCGCTGGCCCGGGCGGACGGGACGGCCGGGCTGGCCGAGCTGGCCGCCCGCGCCGGCTACGCCGACCAGCCGCACCTCAGCCGGGAGGCACGGGCGCTGTCCGGGCTCAGCCCCTCGGCCCTGCTCGACCATCAGCTCAGTCCGGCGGGTACGCCCCCTCCGGCGCCTGTTCGGCCAGCAGCTCGGACGGGGTGAGCCCGGTCAGCCGGCGCACCTCGCGAGCCAGGTGGCTGTGGTCGGCGTAGCCGGCGCGGGCGGCCACGTCGGCGATGGAACCGGCACCGGGGGAACCGAGCAGGTGCAGCGCGTGCCGGAACCGCAGCACCTGGGCGGCCGGCTTGGGCGGCAGCCCGACCTGGCGGCGGAACCGGTCGGTGAAGTGCCGGCGGCTCCAGCCGACCTCGCTGGCCAGCGCGCCGACCGGCGCCGCGCCGTGCGAGCGGGCCAGCTGGCCCCAGGCCCAGCGCACCTCGGGGTCCGCCGCCCGGCCGCGCTCGGCCCAGCCGAACAGGGTGCGTTCGGCCAGCTCGAACCGCGCCGGCCAGTCGGGTTGCGCGGCCAGTCGCTCGCCCAGGTCGGGCCAGCCCGGCAGGGTCAGCTGGCCGGGCCCGACCACCACGTCGGTCAGCTCGGTCATCGGTAGGCCGAGCAGGCGGTAGGCGCCCAGCGGGCTCAGGTCGATCTGCATGCACCGCAGGGTGCCGTCGTGCTCGGTGTGCACCGGGATCTCGTGCAGCCCGGCCAGGAACGCGGTGAACGTGCCGGCGCCGGTGTCCGAGCTGATCCGGATGGGGTCGCCGAGGCTGAGGATGAGCGTGATGGTGTCGGTGGGCACCTCGCGCCGGTAGACCAGGCCGGCGGTCCGCTCGCGGAACCCGGTGATCCGGCGGATGTGGCCGCGCAGCGCCGGGTGCGGGCTGTGCCCGACCCAGTTCACCGACGCGTCCATAAGTCCCATTTTGGCACCGGCCGTCGCGCTGTAATTCCCGCGTGCGCCTAACTGGGCGCCCGCTCGGCACGCGCGTGCCGCGCTACGATGATCAGTGTGGCTCAGCTCCCGCCGGAGTACCTGGACCCGAACACCCCGCCGGACGTGGTCGTCACCGACCGGATACGTCCACCGATCGAGGAGCCGACGCTGGGCGAGCCACTCGGCCGCCCCGCCCCCGGCCTGCCAACGGTGCCGGACACCCCGGCGCACCCGCTGGTCACCGTCGGCGACTCGCTGACCCACGGCATGATCAGCGGCGCGGTGCTGCACACCGAGCTGTCCTGGCCGGCCCAGGTGGCCGAGCGGCTGGGTATCGGGTCGTTCCCGGTGCCCAGCTACAACGGCCCGCTGGGCGGCCTGCCGCTGAACATCGAGGAGCTGCTGCGCAAGCTGCAGAGCCGCTACGGCAGCGACCTGAGCCTGGTGGAGAAGCTGGGCCTGCCGATCGACGTGCAGCGGCTGGTGGACGCCAACGAGGACTACTGGGAGCGCGGTCCCGGGCACGCGTCACCGCGCACCGACCTGCGCTACGCGAACCTGGGCATCTACGGCTGGGACGTGCGGGACGCGCTGTCGTACACCGCCGGGCGGGCGGCCGCCGGCCAGGGCCGGCCGACCAAGGACGAGTTCACCGGTGCCCGCCCGGAGAACGACAACGACATCGCGGCCAACTCGGTGCTCGCGCCCTTCGGCGGCGACGCCACCCAGCTGTCGTCGGCCGCCGCGCACGGCGCCGACGGCGGCATCGGCGTGCTGGTGGTGGTGCTGGGCGCGAACAATGCGCTCGGCTCGGTGACCGCCAAGAAGGTGGACTGGTCCCAGGCCGGCTACGACAACCTGGACGAGAAACACAGGTTCAACGTCTGGCAGCCCAGCCATTTCGCCGCCGAGTACGCCGAACTGGTCCGTGCGGTGCGTGGCATCCCGGCGCGCACCGTGCTGCTGGCGACCGTGCCGCACGTGACGATCGCGCCGATCGCCAAGGGGGTCAACCCGGACAACCCGGGCCAGAAGTGGCGGGACGGCTCGCGGTACTTCCCGTTCTACACCGACCCGTGGGTGGAGGAGTCGGCGTTCCGGCCCGGCCGGCACCGGCACCTCACCCACCAGCAGGCGCGGGCCATCGACTCGGCGATCGACCAGTACAACGACAGCATCCTGGACGCGATCCGCGCGGCCCGCCGGGAGGGCCGGGACTGGCGGGTGCTGGACCTGTGCGGGGTGCTGGACGGGCTGAGCTTCCGCCGGTTCGCCTCGGACGCGGCCGCCGCCGAGGCCAATGGCTGGGTGCCGCGCGCGCTGCCCGCGCCGATCGCCGACCTGGACACCCGGTTCTTCTCCTCGGACGCCACCGGCCGCCACGCCGGCGGTTTGTTCGGCCTGGACGGCATCCACCCCACGACCTGCGGTTACGGCATCATCGCGCAGGCCGTGCTGGACGCGCTGGGCACCGGGCAGCCGGTCGACTTCGCCGCGCTGCGCGGCCGCGACACCCTCAACGCCAACCCGCCCGCGCTGCTGGACGCCGCGCTCGACCTGCTGTCCCCGTTCCTAAGCCTCTTCGTCTCCGCCGGCTGACCTGGCCTCATCGGCCTCGCCGCGGCTGGGGTGCCGCCTCTTGCCCGACCGTCAGGCACTCAGGTTTGTTTCGGCCGCCAGAACCACCCCGGGGGAGCGAGAAAACGTAGCGGGCCGCACCCGGATTGCGGCAGACCAGCTCGCCCGCGCCATCCAAAGCAAATTTCTCGCCGATATGCACGATCGGACCTATCGCCCGAATTCCTCACTCAGGGCCTAGTGTCCCGCCCGGCGCCTTTCGGTCGGGTCTCACGACAAGCGGTTGGAGTGTAGCGGCCTTCGTCACGCGGCGTTGCCAACCGCCGAGGCCACGCGGACGATTCCACGTCGGGTCCTCGTCGAGTGCGACACCATTCTGATTCGATCTTGAAGAGCACCAGACTGGTGTCGACTTCGATGAATGGGACGGACCGAACCCGGCCAACACCGGTCACACTCCGTATCGATGCTGGCGGCCGGGAGCGCGAACCGCGGCAGCGCGGCCGCCGCGCCGCCGTCCAGGCCATCTTTCGAACCCGACCCTCGCCGAACCGGAGGGGTGAAAGGCGCCCTGTACGGCCTCCTAACTGAACGGCCTTGGGACTAGGCCAGTACGAACTCAAGCTCGAGCTCCATTTGTGCGAGCCGCGGCAGACCTGGCGCCATGCCGGGCCCTAACCAGCTGACCCGGGGGCGAGGCGGCGGGTCAGGAAGGCGACCAGCTCGACCGGTCCCGGCTCGCTGTCGAGCAGCGCGAGCAGGGCCTCGCGGTCGTCCGGGCGCACCGGTTCCAGGCCGCCGAAGGCCCGCCAGCCCTGACCGGCGGGCAGTGGCCGGGCGCACACCAGCGTGCCGGCCTCCGGTGCCGGTTCCGCGTCCACCAGCTCACGGGTCTCCCCGGAGCGGGCCTCCCGCAGGGTGACCGGGCGCGCCCGCTGGACCTCGTAGAGCCCGCGCGGCGCGGACAGCCACCGCCGGGCCAGCTCCCGCTCGTCCTCCGGCAGCAGCGCGCCGCGCACCTCCAGGAACTCGTCCAGCGCGCCGCCCTCGAACAGCACGGCGTCCGCGCACAGGGGGTCGTTCAGCGCGTCCAGCAGGGCCAACGGCGCATTGTCGTGGCGCGACCGCTCGACGGCCACGGCCATCATCGACGTGCGCCACGGCCCGCCCTCGGTCACGAACGTCTCCGCCTTGCGGTAGAGCCACACCGCCCGTTCGTCCAGCGTCGCCGCCGAGGCGCCCCGGCGCAGGTGGCACTGCTTGTACTTGCGACCCGAGCCACACCAGCAGGGTTCGTTGCGGCCGAGGTCGGCGTGGGGCTCGGCGTGGAACCGGCTGAGCAGCTCGACCCGCTCGTCCTCGTCGGCCACCCCGGCGCGTCGCAGCAGGGCCAGCGCCCGCTCCGCGTCGCCTCGGTCGCCGGCGTAGTGGGCCAGCTCCTCCAGCGCCAGCGGGAAGGCCGGGTCCGCGGCCTCGGCGGCCTGGAACTCCCGTTCCGCGCCGGCCACGTCGCCGCCGCGTTCCAGCGCCTTGCCGCGCAGCCAGCACAGCGCGGCGCGGCCCGACCGGGGCGCCACCGCCTGGCACTCGTCGACCAGCCGGAGCAGCACGTCGGCGCCGGTGCGGCCGGCCCCGATGGTCTCGAACAGCACCGCCTCGGCGAGGGAGGCCTCGGCCAGTGCGCCGAGCGCGGCGCGCACCTCCTCCGGGGGACCGGTGGTCTCGTCCTCGGTGAGGCGGTGGTACTCCTGCACCACGGCGAGCACGGCGCGCGACTCGTCCGGCTCGAACCGGTACCGGCGGCCCAGCTCCTTCAGCCGCTTGTCCCGCCCCCACGCGGCGAAGTCGAAGCCGTCCGGCGCCACCCGGCCGTCCTCGAAGGCGAACCGGCCCTCGGCCAGCAGCTCGCTGAGCGGGGACAGCGGGGCGGCGAACAGCTCCGGCCGGTCCGTGCAGGCCCGCCACACCGGCCCGGCCAGCGGCACCGGCTGCCCCGACGCCTCCCGGATCGCCTCGTGCAGCCGTTCCCACAGCGCGCGGCGCTGTTCCAGGGTGGGCGCGCCGGGCTCCGCCCGGTCCAGCGCGAGCCCGTCCGGCTCCAGCCGCAGCCCGACGGTGTCGCCGGCCCGCCAGCCCCGTTCGGCCAGCCGTCCGGTGGGCAGCAGCATCGCGCCCAGCTCGCCGGCCACCGACGGCGAGACGCCCCGCAGGTGCAGCTGAACGGTGTCGGCCGCCTCGGTGGCCACGCTGAATGACGTCCCGTCCGTGAGCTCGCCCCCCTCGGCGGCGCCGGCCAGCGGGGCCAGGTCCACTCCCAGCAGGATCAGGTCGTGCTCGATCTCGACCGGGGTCAGGCGGTGGGTGAATACCCGCCCGGGTTGCTCGGTCGGGGGTGCGTTGTCGGGGCCGGACACCCGATGACCCTATCGACCCGGCTATCCGTGCCTGAGCCCGGCGATGATGAACGAGCGGAGCAGGTCGTTCTTGACCCCGCCGCCCGGCCCGGCCCCGTCGGCCAGGTTGGCCATCCGGTCGTCGAACGCACTCTGGGTGAGCGCGCCGACGGCGAACAGGTAGCACCACTCGTGGAACCCGGCCGGCTTGTCCGGCAGGATCCGCCGGAGCGCGGCGATGAACTCCCGGGCCATCGGGTCGAACAACTCGCGCACCACAGGACGGTCGCCGCTGGACGGGTCGGCCGCCTCGCGCAGCACCAGCCGCCGGTACCACATGGCCTCCGGGCCCAGCTCGACCACGGGTTGCATGAACGCGTCCACCACCCGCTCCAGCGCGTCCGGAGCGCCGAGGTCGGGGATGGCGCGCAGCCGGCGGGCGCGTTCGGTGTTGACGTGCTGGCGGTTGGTGAACACCGCCAGGTAGAGCGCCTGCTTGGTCTCGAAGTGGTAGGCGACCAGGGACAGCTTTACCCCGGCCTCGCGGGCGATCTGCCGCAGCGTGGTGCCGTGGTAGCCCTCGAGCGCGAACACCCGCTCGGCCGCTTCCAGGATCCGGGTGCGCCGGTCGGGGCCGGCATCGGGCTCGTTCGCCACGGGTGGCGCCTCCGTCCTTGACCGGTCCGACTGAACGTACGTACAGTCAGTGTATCGCTCGAGGGAGATAGGGATGCGACACACACGCTGGATCGTCCTGTTCGGCGGGTTCCTGGCCTACCTGTTCGATGCCCTGGAGATCCAGCTGCTGGCCCTGGCCCTGCCGGCGGTCCGGGCGGACCTCGGGCTCTCGGCCGGCCGGGGCGGGCTGCTGGCCACGGCGACCCTGCTCGGCATCGGCGCGAGCAGCGTGCTGGTCGGTTACCTCTCGGACAACTTCGGCCGGAAGAAGGCCCTGCTCGCGTCGCTGGTGACCTTCGGCGTGTTCACCTCGGTGCTCGCCGTGGTGCCCAACTTCGAGCTGTTCCTGATCTGCCGGTTCGTCGCGGGCTTCGGCCTCGGCGGCGTGTGGGGCGTGGTGTCCAGCTATGTGGTGGAGACCTGGCCGAGCGAGCACCGGGGTCGCGCGGCGTCGTTCGTGCTCAGCTCGTTCCCGATCGGCGGCGCGGTGGCGGCGGTGCTGTCCGGCGTGTTCCTGCCAGACTGGCGGCTGATGTTCTTCGTGGCCGGGGCGGCGGTGGTGCTCCCGGTGCTGGTGGTGGCCCTGTGGTTCGAGGAGTCGGGGGAGTGGCGGGCGGCCCGCCAGGCCTCCGGGGCGGACCGGCCGGTCCCGGTGTCGGTCGGCGAGATCTTCCAGCCGGCGCTGCGCCGGCGGACCCTGCTGGCCACGGCGGTCGCCGCGCTCGCGCTGGCCGGTTGGTGGGGCGGGTCGACCTGGCTGCCCACCTACCTGACCGCCGAGCGGGGCATCCCGGCGGGCACCGTGGCGCTGTTCATGACCGTGCTGAACCTGGGCATGTTCCTCGGCTACAACGTGTTCGGCCTGATCGCCGACCGGATCGGGCGGCACCGGGCGATCATCGTTTCGCTGTTCGGGGTGGCGGCCACGCTGCCCCTGTACGCCCTGACCGCCAACCACACCGCGCTGCTCTGGTTCGGCCCGCTGTTCGCCTTCTTCGCCGCGTTCACCGGGCTGTTCGGCTCCTACCTCGCGGAGCTGTACCCGACCAGGGTGCGCACCACCGGCGCCGGCTTCTGCTTCAACGTGGGCCGGGGCGTGTCCGCGTTCGCGCCGTTCGGGCTGGCCGGCCTGGCGGCGGTGATCGGGCTGTCCGGCGGGCTGCTGGTGTGTGCCGGGCTGTTCGCGGCGGCCGCGATGATCACTTTCCTGCTCCCCGGCGGCGTCGGGGCAACCGATGAACGAGAAGGAGGGCGCGAGCATGCGCTGGGTGACGTACCGGCGGGCGGCTGACGGTGAAACCCGCCCCGGTCTGGTGCACGAGGGGAGGGTGTACGGGCTGGACCGGCCCGGTTCGCTGCTCGAGCTGCTGGCGTCCGAGGGCGGCCTCGCCGCCGGGGCCGAACGGGCGCGGCGCGGCCCGGCCGAGGTGGTCGACCTGGCCGAGACCCGGCTCTGCGCCCCGATCCCCGAGCCGCCGTCGGTGCGGGACTTCCTGTGCTTCGAGGAGCACCTGCGCAACGCGCTCTCCGCGCTGGGCCGGTCCGAACCACCGGAGGTCTGGTACCGCCAGCCGGTGTTCTACTTCACCAACCCGGCCGCCATCCACGCGCCCGGCGACACCATCCCGATCTCCCCGGGCAGTGCGGCGTTCGACTACGAGGTGGAGGTGGCCGCCGTGGTCGGGCGGCCCGGCTCCGACCTCTCGCCGGACGAGGCCGAGGCGCACATCGCCGGGTACCTGATCTTCTGCGACTGGTCCGCGCGCGACCTTCAGGCCGACGAGCAGGCCGCGGGCCTGGGGCCGGCCAAGGGCAAGGACAGCGCGACCAGCCTGGGCCCGGTCCTGGTCACCCCGGACGAGCTGGAGCCGTACCGGGAGGGCAAGGGCTACCGGCTGGCCATGCGCGCCTCGGTGAACGGGGTGGACCAGGGCGGCGGGTACTGGTCGGACATCCACTGGTCGTTCGGCCAGATGCTGGCCTACGCGTCGCGGGGCACCCGGCTGCGGGTGGGCGACGTGATCGGCAGCGGCACCGTGGGCACCGGTTGCCTGCTGGAGCTGGGCGGGCTGCACGGCCGCGACCGCCATCCCTATCTGCGCGCCGGCGACACGGTGAGCATCCAGGTGGAACAGCTCGGCGAGCTGGTCGGGCACATCGGTGCCGGGCCCGAGCCGGTGCCGCTGGGCTGAGCCATATACTTCCCGCGCGGACGAGCTGGCCGGGCGGCCGCGTCGGCGCGGTGAGTGATCACGGCGCCGCCGAGGAAAGTCCGGACTCCGCAGGGCAGGGTGGTTGTTAACGGCAACCCGGGGCGACCCGCGGGACAGTGCCACAGAAAACAGACCGCCCCGGCGCGCGAGCGGCGGGGTAAGGGTGAAACGGTGGTGTAAGAGACCACCAGCACCCCGGGTGACCGGGGTGGCTCGGTAAACCCCACCCGGAGCAAGGCCAGACAGCAGGTGTTCGAGGGCGGCCCGCCCGATGCCTGCGGGTAGGTTGCACAGAGCCCGTCGGTGACGGCGGGCCGAGATGGATGGCCGCCGAACGGAACGCCGCAAGGCGTCCGGGAACAGGATCCGGCTTACAGGCCAGCTCGTCCGCGCGGCCCTTTCTGACCTGCTCGAAAAGAAGATCGGGTCTGACCTGCGAATATAGTTGTACTCGTTTCTCGAGGGTTCCTACCCCTGCCCAACGGTCCGGCGATCACCCGGTCGTACCCCGCCGGTCGCCGTCACAAGCGTGAACACCGTTGGGGGCCGATAGCGGCGTCGGGAGCGCGGTTGCCGGTTCGGACCGTCGCCCAGGGACTCCCCCGAACCCAGGCGAGACTCCGAACCGGCAACCCTTCGCGCGACCGCGCGGCAACCCCCCGCGTCGAGGGGCCGTGAGCGCGGCGTGTGACCGGAGGGGGTGACCGGGCTAGACGACTCCTCCCGTGCCGGTACGCACGCCACGCGGGTCGAGGTAGTGGTGCAGTAGCGCGATCGCTGTGTGTGCTTCGGCGACGAACGCGTCCGGTTGGTTTTCCCGGCCCAGCGCGCCGAGGTAAAGGTTCTGGTCGAGGGCGCCACCCTTGGCTCGTTGTTCGAAGCGCCAGTCCAGGAAGCGCGCCACGTGGGTCACGCAGCGCTCGCGTTCGTCGTTGGTCTGGCGGTGTTGGCGGGCGAGCCAGACGATGAACCCGGCGAGCGTGGCATCGACTGACGGAACATCCTCCAGGCTGACCGTGGCCATTTCGGCTCCTCCCCTTGCCGAGCGTGCGGGTCGTGCGGTGGTCTCGAGCGGTGGTCTCAAGCGGTGGTTGTCGGCCGGTCGCAGCCGGCGCCGGCCCAGGTGTTGGCCCGCGGGTCGGGTCGGGTCGTGAGCTGTTGCCACAGTGCTCGCGCGACTCCGTCGGCGCGGTGATCGCTGGTGGGAGCGGGCAGTCCGGCGGGTTGGTCGACCGGCTCATTCCCGAGGTACTCGACCAGGCCGACCGCGAGTGCGCGCAGCTTGACGTTGTGGTTCTGGCTGGTCTCGCGCAGCATCCGCCAGGCCTCGGTACTCCCGAGGCCGGTGGCGGCGACGATCGCGCCTTTGGCCTGTTCGATGATCGCCCGGCTGGTGAGCAGCCGCAGCACGTGTTCGGGACCGTCGGCGGCGGTGGCGTTGGTGACCGCGATCGCCGCCTCGACCAGCTGCTTGTAGCGGTCGAGCACGTCCAGGGTGTGTTCGTCGGCGGGTTTGGGCAGCGTGCAGGACAGCAGGATGGTGCTCTGCTCCAGGTGCCCGACCGGGAGAACCGCCATGCCCTGGATCCGTGCCCACGCGCGGGCCTGCTCAGGCAGTAGCGCGGTCACCGCCTCGCGGGTCAGCTCCGGCCAGCGCGGATCCGACCAAAGGTCGGTGACCACGATCGGCAGGCCCGTGGTGATGGCATCGGGGACCGGCCCCCCGAGCCGTTCGGCCTGCGCCTCGACCAACCCGGCGTCCTCGCCCAATGTGATCAGCCGCAGCACGCCCTGCGCCGACAGCGTGCTGACCGACAGCGACACCGGCGGCGGATCCGCCAGCTCGGCACGGATCCGCACCAAGATCGTGTGCAGCAGCCGCTTGAGTGGCCCCCAGTCCGGTGACACCAAGCCCGGATCCACCGGAAACACCTCCAACCCGGCCGAAACACGCGGACCCGGCCGCGGCAGCGGCCAGGAGGTAACAGCAACGATCACAACGACACCCTCAAGCCGAGGCGAACACCAGCCCTCGGCTTGAGGGGCATGTAGCGGTTGGCTTCCCGGAGGGTAAGGAGGACATGCTTACACGTCAAGGAATACCGGCAAAACGTAACGTGTTTGATTGATCGTGTGCTCTGACTCGCGTGTATCAACCCGCGGGTCTACGCTCCCGAGGCATGTCTGGGGGCCAAGAACAGGGAAACTGGACACTCCTGACCGCCCACGGACGCACCCTGGTCGCTATCGCCCAGGACTCGGACGCCCGAATGCGGGACCTGGCCGCGGTGATCGGGGTGACCGAGAGAACCGTGCAGGCGATCGTGGCCGACCTGGAAGCCGCCGGCTACGTGACCCACACCCGAATCGGACGACGCAACCGCTACACGGTCCATGAGAACCGCCCGTTCCGCCACCCCGCCCAGGACGGCCACCTGGTCGGTCCACTGCTCGACCTGCTCGCCGGGCACAAACCTCATGAATCACTCGCCCAGCGGCCACCCGCCGCCGAGCCCGCTCACACCAAGCCCTGAGCGGTCGCGCCCCCGCGGAACCGCGTGCTCGACCCGATACCCACACGACGCCGCGCAGGCCGTGCCGATCCGGGGCGATGGCGCACCCGCTGACGAACCCGGACGAGTTCGCTCACCCGAGCGGGCTTGCCTACATCTCGTCGAGGCGCTTGCGGCCCCTACCCGCCGGGCCGGGCCTGAAACCCCGGTTTGTCGCCGCCGGTGCGGGGTATGGACGGGCGTGATGAGTGGCGGGAGGCGGACGTCGGCGGCGCTGGAGGCGCTGGAGGCGCTGGTGTGGTCGGTGCCGCTGGCCGGTTGCTGGCTGGGTTCGGTGCCGAGTTGGAGCCCCGAGGAGGGGCTGGCCGGCGCGGTGGCCGCGCTGGTGGGCGGCTGGTGCGCGGTGTTGGCCCGGCGGGCGTATGGCGCGGTCTGGCGGGTGGACCGGCAGTGGTTGCGCTGGCTGCGACCGCTGCCGGCCGCGCTCCTCGCGGACCTGGCCCGGGTCCCGCGGCCGCCGTCCGGTGGGCGCCGGCGCACGCTGCGGCTGCCCGAGGGCGAGCCGTCCGAGGTGGGCGTGACCCGCCAGGGGCTGGCCGGGCTGCTGCTGTCCGTCACTCCGGGCAGCTATCCGGTGGACATGCCCGACGAGCCCCCCGCCCTGGTGCTGCATGTGCTGGGGCCGCCCAGCCGGCTGGAACGCGAGGTGTCGCGGTGAGTCCGTGGCTGCTCGGCGCCGCCGCACTGCTGGTCGGTGGGCTCGGCCCGGCGGTGCTGCTCACCATGCGGGGGGACCCGGTGCGCCGGTTGCTGGGCCTGCAGCTCGCCGGCCCGGTGACGGTGCTGGTGTTGCTGTTGCTCGCCCAGGGCCTCGGCCAGTCCATGTATCTGATCGTGCCGTTGTGCCTGGCGCTGGTCGGGTTCACCGGGACGTTGGTGTTCACCCGGCTGATGAGGCCGAGGGCGTGACCGCGCAGGTGCTGGTGTGGGCGCTGCTCGGGCTGGCCGTGGCACTGGTGCTGACCTGCTCGGTGCGGTTGCTGGTTGCCGGGGACGACTACGCCCGGTTGCACCTGATGGCGCCGGTGACCTCGGTCGCGGGTCCCTTGGTGGGCCTGGCGATCGCCGTGCGCAACGGGTTCGGCCTGGCCACCGCGACGGCGCTGCTGACCGTGGCGCTGCTGGTGCTGGCCGGGGCGGCGGTGCAGGGCGCGATGGGCCGGCTGGTCGCGGCGCACCGGGACGGGCAACGGCGATGACCACGGTGCTGCTCGCCTCGGCCTACACGCTGGTGCTGGTCAGCGGCACGTGCGTGGCATTGACCGGTGACCCGGCCCGGCAGGCGCCGGCGATGGCGGTGTTCGGACTGGTGCTGAGCGTGCTGTTCGTGCTGCTCGGCGCGCCGGATGTGGCGTTGTCCCAGATCGCGGTCGGCTCCGTGGTGACGCCGCTGCTGGTGCTGCTCACCGTGCGCGCGGTGGCCCGGAACCGGGAGCGCGACCGGTGAGCCGGCGTGGCCGCTTCCTGGTGTTCGCCGTCGGCGCGGCCGGGCTGATGGCGCTGTTCGTCGGCGCGCTCGGCGGGCTGCCGGAGTTCGGCGGGGGCTTCCATCCGTACCGGGACCGGGCGGTCGCCGCGGCGTGGTCGCGGGCCACCACGAACGCGGTCTCCTCGGTGAACTTCGAGCAGCGCGCCCTGGACACCCTGGGCGAGGAGATGATCCTGCTCGGCTCGGTGCTCGCGGCCGCGGTGCTGCTGCGCCCGGCGGACGACGAGGGTGAACGCGAGCCGCCGGCCGACGGGCGGCTGCTGCCGACCACGGTGCTGGCCGGTTATCTGCTGCTGCCGGTCACCCTGGTGCTCTCGCTGAGCGTGGTGGCGCACGGCGCGATCAGCCCCGGTGGCGGCTTCCAGGGTGGCGTACTGGCCGCCGGTGGCCTGCACCTGCTCTACCTGGCCGGCAGCTACCGCATGTTGCGCCGGCTGCGGCCCGACCGCTGGGCGGTGTGGGCCGAGGCGGCCGGCGCGGGCGGCTTCGTCGCGTTCGGGCTGGCCGGGCTGGCCTCGGCGGCCACTTTCCTCGCCGGCCTGCTGCCCACCGGAGAGCCCGGCCGGTTGGCCTCGGCCGGCACCGTGCTGGTGCTCAACCTCGCGGTCGGAGTGGCGGTGTTCGGCGGTGTGGTGGAGCTGCTCGCCCGGTTCCTGCGCCAGGAGGAGACGCTGGTCGGACGGGGCGGCCGGTGACCGCGTACGCCTACGGGGTGGCCGGCTGGCTGATGCTGGTCGGCTGCTTCGGCATGGCGCGGTCCCGGGACCTGGTCGCCTCGGTGGTGTCGCTGACGGTGACCCAGGCGGGCAGCTACGTGCTGCTGCTGACCGTGGGTTACCAGCGCGGCGCGGTGGCGCCCATCCTCGGACCGGCCGGGGCCGGTACCGCGCCGGTGGTCGATCCGGTGGTGCAGGCGATGGCGCTCACCGACATCGTCGTGTCCGCCACGGTCACCGCGCTGCTGCTGGCGTTGGTCATCCAGGTCGCCAAGCGGCACGGCACGGTGAACCCGGACGAGCTGCGCGCGCTGCGGGGTTGACCGGTGGCCTTTCCGTCGGGTGCGCTGCCGCTGGGGGTGCTGCCGGCCGCGGGTATCGCGCTGCCCATGCTGACCGCCTGCCTGCTGGTCGGGCTGGGCCGGTGGCTGCCGCGGGTGGCGGTGGACGCGCTGGCCACCGGGGCGGCACTGGCCGTGCTCGCGGCGATGGCCGCGCTCGCCAACGGCACCGGGACGGTCACCTCGGTCAGCTGGATCGGCGGCTGGCTGCCGGACGCGGGCGGCGGGGTGGGGATCGCACTGGTGGCCGACCGGTTCGGCGCCGGACTGGCCGCGCTGGCCGCCGGGCTGGTCGCGGCGGCGCTGCTGTACAGCTGGCACTACCTGCGGGACGCCCAGGCGCATTTCCAGGCGCTGCTGTTGCTGTTCCTGTCCGGCATGGTGGGGTTCGCGCTGTCCGGGGACCTGTTCGACATGCTGGTCTACTTCGAGCTGATGGGCGCGGTGGCCTACGGGCTGGCCGGCTACAAGGTCGACGAGCCCCGGTCCGTGCAGGGCGGGCTCACCTTCGGCGTGATCAACTCGGTGGGCGCGTACTTCGCGCTGGCCGGGGTGGCGCTGCTGTACGCGGCCACCGGCCAGCTGGGCCTGGCCCAGCTCGGCGAGGCGATACGGGCGTCGCCCCCGTCGCACGGGCTGGTGTTGGCCGGGTTCGTGCTGGTCGGATCGGGTTGGCTGGTCAAGGCGGCCGTGGTGCCGTTCCACTTCTGGTTGGCCGATGCGCACGCGGTGGCGCCCACCCCGGTGTGCGTGGTGTTCTCCGGGGTGATGGCCGAGCTCGGCCTTTACGGGGTCGCCCGGGTGTACCTGGTGGTGTGCCGACCGGTGCTGCCCGAGGCGGCCGTCCACCGGGCACTGGTGGTCCTGGCCGTGGTCACCGCGCTGCTCGGCTCGGCGATGTGCCTGGTGCAGCGGCACCTGAAACGGCTGCTGGCCTACTCCACGATCGCGCACATCGGGCTGTTCCTGCTGGCCCTGCAGACCTTCACCCCGGACGGGGGCACCGCCGCCGCGCTCTACCTGGTCGGCCATGCCGGGGTGAAGGGCGCGCTGTTCCTGCTCGTCGGGCTGTTGCTGGCCCGCTACCGCAGCGTGGACGAAGCCGCGCTGCACGGCGCCGGCCGGCCGCATCGGCTGGAGGCGGCGCTGTTCCTGCTGGCCGCGCTGGCGCTGGCCGGCCTGCCGCCGGGTGGGCCGGGGCTGGGCAAGGCGCTCGCCGAGGACGCCACCGCACGGGCCGGGATCGGGTGGGCGCACTGGGTGTTCCTCGGCGTCTCGGTGGCTACCGGGGCGGCGGTGCTGCGCGCCGGCGCCCGGGTGTACCTGGGCATCGGCTCACCGCCGGTGACCGACGGCGAGCACACCAGCGGGCGGGACGAGGAGCCGGAGACCGAGCACCGGCTGGGACGGCCGCCGGTGACCATGCTCGGGGTGGCCGTGCTACTGCTGGCCGGCGGGCTCTCCGTCGGCGTGCTGACCCCGCTGGGCGACGCGGTCGGCGCCGGCGCCGACCGGTTCCTGGACGGCGCCGGCTACCGGGCCTCGGTGCTGCACGGCACTCCACCGCCCGCCGCGGTCCCCTCGGCGTCGGGGTGGACCGCGCACGGCGGCCGGCAGGGTCTGCTCGCCGGCGTGCTCGCGGTGCTCACCGCGCTCGCCATGGTGTACCGCGCCCGGCTCACCGCGGCCGTTGCCCGGCCGCTCGCCGTCACCCGGCGGGTGCTGACCCCGGTCCGCGCGGCCTGGCTGGCCGTGGAACGGGCGCACTCCGGGCACATCGGCGACTACCTGGCCTGGTTGCTGTTCGGGGTGGCCGCGTTCGCCGCGCTGCTCGTGCTGCCCGGCTGAACCGCATTGGCCCCCGGCCGCATACGGCGGGCCGCTTCGGGTACTTCACCGGCTGACCGGACCCACGAGGAGGCCAGGTGGTGGAGACCCGAACGGCCGCGCGGCGCGGTTTCCCGGTGCGGTTGGCGGTGGCCGCGCTGGTCACCGCGCCGGGGCTGTACCTGGGCGGCGCGGACTATCTGGGCCTGCCGCATCCCGCGATGCCGGCGCCGGTGGCCGTGCTGTGTTTCGGGGCGGCGATCGTGGGTGCCGCGTTCATGTTGTCCTGGGCCGCCGAGGCCGCCCAGATGGACATCAGCGCCGGGATGGCGCTGGCCTTCCTCGCGCTGCTGGCGGTGCTGCCGGAGTACGCGGTCGACTTCGTGTTCACCCTGCGGGCCGGCCACGTCTACGCGGCGCACGGCACGTGCGTGCCGCCGGGCGGGGGCGTGAACCCGTGCTCCATGGCGCTGGCCAACATGACCGGCGCGAACCGGGTGCTGGTGGGTGTCGGCTGGCCGCTGGTGGTCCTGGTGGCCAGCCTGGCCGCCTGGCGGGCGCACCGGGCCGGCCGGCGGGACAGCCCGTCCACACACGTCGGCTGCGTGCGGCTGGCCCGGCCGATGGCCGCCGAACTGGCGTTCCTCGGCATCGCCACCGCCTACTCGCTGACCCTGCCGTTCCGCTCCTCGCTCACGCTGCTCGACGCCGCCGTGTTCGTGCTGATCTTCGTGGGCTACGTGTGGCGGCTGGCCACCGCGCCCGCCGAGCCACCGGATCTGGCGGGCACCCCGGCCTGGCTGGGCGACCGGCCCAAGCCGGGCCGGCGGCGCTGGGTGGGCGCGCTGTTCGGGTTCGCCGCACTGGTCATCCTGGCCACGGCGGAACACTTCGCGCAGGGCCTGGTGGACACCGGAACCAGCCTCGGGGTGGACCAGTTCCTGCTGGTCCAGTGGGTAGCCCCGCTGGCCAGCGAGTCCCCGGAGCTGATCGTGGCCTGCCTGTACGCGTGGCGGCTGAAGGCCTCGGAGTCGCTGGGCACCCTGCTGTCCAGCAAGGTCAACCAGTGGACGTTGCTGGTCGGCACCATCCCGCTGGTGTTCGCCCTCTCCGCCCCCACCTGGCACGGCCTCCCGCTGGACGAGCATCAGCGCCTGGAGCTGCTGATCACGGCGGCACAGTCGCTGTTCGCGGTCAGCGTCCTGGTCAACCTCGGGCTCACCGTGTCCGGCGCCACCGCGCTGCTGGTGCTGTTCGCCGTGCAGTTCACCGCCAGCCTCACCCTGCCACCGGACACCAACCGGATCGTGGTGATCGGCATGTCCGCGCTCTACCTGCTGCTCGCCGCCGGCCAGTTCGCCCGGCGCCGCCGGTCCGTCGCCCGGATGGTCCGCGACGGCCTGGTCACCCCGTTCGAACGGCTGGAACGCGCTTCGACCGGCTAACTTTCCGGGTGTGCGACCCGGCCCGCGGGGTATTGACCGCACATGAGCGGCGGCACGGCACGGTCATCATCGGCGGGCTCCGGCCCCACCGTCCTGCTGCTGACGGCTTCCGTCGGCGAGGGACACAACGCGGCCGCGCATGCGCTGGCCGGGGCGTTGCGGCGGGTCGAGCCGGGCTGCCGGGTGGTCATCGCCGCCCCGCTCGGCGGAGGCGCGCAGGCCTTCACCCGGTGGCTGTACCGGCTGGCCATCCAGTTCACCCCGGTGCTGCAGGAGCTCTGGTACCGGGCGGTGGCCCGGTCCCCGGGGGTGCACGGGTTCTACCGGGAGGTGGTGGGTGCCCGGGTGGCGCGCGAGCTGGCCGTCAAGCTGGACGCGGTGCGCCCGGACGTGGTGGTCTGCACCTACCCGCTGGGTACCGCCGGGCTGGCCTGGTTGCGCGAGCACGGACACACCCGGGTACCCCTGGTCGCGGTGCTCACCGACTTCGCGCCGCACGCCTTCTGGGTCTATCCCGGGGTTGACCGCTACCTGGTGCTGGACCGGACCGGCCGGGACCGGATGCGGGCGCTCGCCCCCGGCATACCCACCGAGGTGTGCGCCCCGCCGGTGCCGCCCGAGTTCCAACCGCCGTCGGCTCAGCAGGCCCAGGCCGCGCGGGAACGTCACGGGCTGCGGCGGGACGGGGTGTCCGTGCTGCTCAGCGCCGGTTCCCTGGGCCTGGGTGAGGTCAGCTCGGCGGTGCGCGCGGTGCTTGACGCCGGCCCCGAGGTGAGTGCCGTGGTGGTGTGCGGGCACAACCAGCGGCTGCGGGAACGCCTGCGCGAGCGGTACCCGGACCGCCGGCTGCGCGTGCTCGGCTGGGTCGAGGACATGGCCGGGCTGATGGCCGGGGTGGACGCGGTCGTCAACAACGCCGGCGGCGCCACCGCCACCGAGGCACTGGCCATGGGCCGGGCGTTGGTGCTCTACCGGCCCATCGCCGGGCACGGCCGGGACTCCGCGCGCGCCATGGCCGGAGCCGGGCTCGCCCACACCGGTACCCGCCGCCGATGGCTCACCGACCTGCTCGACCGGTGGGCCGAGCACCCGGCGCGGCTGCGCGCCACCCAGCAACGCGCCGCCCGGCACGCCCGACAGCGCCGGCTGGCGGACACCGCCCGGGGCATCCTGGCCCAGGCCCAGGCCCAGGCCCAGGCCCAGGCCCAGGCCCAGGCCCAGGCCCAGGCCCAGGCCCAGGCCCAGGCCCAGGCCCGTCCCGAACCGGGACGGGCGGCCTCGTGACCGACCAGACCCTGGTCGCGGTGCTCGCCGCGCTGTTCGGCGCCAGCACCACCGCACTGGGCACCGCACTGCAACAGCGGGCCACCCAGCTCGTCCCCCCGGGGCGCCGCATGTGGCTCGCGCTGGCCCGGCGCCCCTCCTGGCTGGCCGGTGTGGCGCTGGTGGGCGTCGGTTTCGCCGGTTACCTGACCGCGCTGGCCCACGGCACGCTCGCCCTCACCCAGCCCATCATGATCAGCGGGTTGGCGTTCGGCTCGCTGTTCTCCGCCTGGCTGGCGCGCCGCCGGCCCGACCCCCTGCTGGTGGCCGGCACCGTGACCAGCTGGGCCGGGCTGGCGCTGCTGCTCGGCGCGGCCCGGCCCACCGCCGCACCGGGCCCGCACGGCACCGCCGCCGGCGGTTGGTGGCTGGCCCTGGCGCTGGGCGCGGCGCTGATGACCGCGCTGCTGGTCGCCGCGCTGGGCCGGGGCCTGCACCGGGCACTGGGCTACGCGGTGGCCAGCGGCCTGCTGTTCGGCGGCAACGCCGCGCTGGCCAAGCTGGTCGCCGACCAACTCGCGCACGGCTGGGCCGAACCGGCGCGGCACTGGCCGGTCTACGCCATGCTGCTGGTCGCGCCGGCCGGCTTCCTGCTCAGCCAGCGGGCCATGCAGCTGAGCCGGCTGCTGGCCCCGGTGAACGCGGTGATCAGCAGCGTAGACCCGGTCACCGCCGTGGCAATCGGCCTGGTGGTGCTCGGCGAGCGGATCGCCGACTCACCGGCCGCCCTGGGCGCACAGTGCCTCGCCGGCGCGCTGCTGCTCACCGGCATCATCATGATCACCCGGCGCGGCGCGCGACTGCACGAAGCGCACCGCGCCGCCCGCACCGGCCGGGAACGGGCCGCGCTCGGCTGGGGCTAGCCGCGCTCAGGTACCCCCGGCGAACACCTCGACGATCTTCGCGGTGAACGCGGGCAGATCGCCGGGATCGCGGCTGGACACCAGGCCGCGGTCCGCCACGACCTCCTCGTCCACCACCGTGCCGCCGGCGTTGCGGATGTCGGTGCGCAGGCTGGGGTACGAGGTCAGCGTGCGGCCGCGCACCAGATCGGCCTCCACCAGCGTCCACGGGCCGTGGCAGATTACGCCGATGGGCTTGCCCTGGTTGACCATGTTGGTGACGAAGGAACGCACATCGGCGTCCATCCGCAGCCGGTCCGCGTTGACCGTGCCGCCGGGCATGATCAGGGCGTCGTAGTCGGCCGCCCGCGCGTCCGAGGCCAGCCGGTCCACCGGATACTCCTCGGACGGGTTGATGTCGGAGTTCATCGACCGGATCGAGCCCTCCTCGATCGACACCAGCTCCACCACCGCGCCCTCGTCGGTGACCGCCCGGCGCGGTTCGACCAGCTCGACCTCCTCCACGCCGTCGGTGGCCAGGATGGCGATGCGCTTCCCGGTCAGCTTGCCACTCATACGTCGGTACCTCCCTCGTGCGCCGGGCGCCCTCATGCCGCTGGATGCTGGTGTTGCAGTGTGGTCGGCGGGTCCCGCCGGGAGCCGCGCTTGTCCAGCAGCTCCCGGGTGATCTCCTCGATGCCCGCGTAGGTCCGCTCCGGCAGCCGCATCAGGCGGGTCATACAGGCCGAGCCGGCGCCGTAGTGCTGCGCCTCGGCGATCACCCGCCAGCGCTCGGCCGGGTATCTCAGGTCGGCGAGCACCTGGTGGATCTCGATCAGGTGGGCGGGCGCCCCGGCGTGGTTCATGACGGCTCCCTGGGTAGGCGACCACATATCTCTCGGATGCCCGGGCACCGAGGTGGCAAACACCGAGAACGATGGCCACGCGGTGGCACCACGGGTCGCCCGCTGTACAGCGGCGTACAACTCAGCTACCCGGTGTCAGTCGGCTCATGCGCGTGCGGGTTGGGTGCTGAGCTGTTGCCACATCGCCCGGGCGACCTGGTCGGCGTGAGCGTTACGGATGGGTGCGGGTAGCCCGGCGGGTTGTTCGACTGGTTCGTCGCCGAGGTACTCGATCAGGGCGACCGCGAGTTCACGCAGTTTGACGTTGTTGTTCTGGCTGGTTTCGCGCAGTACCTGCCAGGCTTGGGTGCTCCCGGTGCCGGTGGCCGCGACGACGGCGCCTTTGGCCTGTTCAATGATCGCCCGGCTGGTGAGCAGCCGCAGCACCTCGTCCGGACCGTCGGCGACGGTGGCGATGGTGACCGCGATCGACGCCTCGACGAGCTGCTTGTAGCGGTCGAGCACGACGAGGGTGTGCTCGTCGGCCGGTTTGGGCAGGCAGGCCGACACCACGATGGTGCTCTGTTCGAGGTGCCCGGTCGGGAGCACCACCATGCCTTGGATTCGTGTCCACGCGGCGGCCTGATCGGGTAGCAGCGCGGTCATAGCCTCACGGGTCAGCTCGGGCCAACGCGGGTCGGACCACAAATCGGTCACCAGGATGGGCAGGCCGGTGGCGATGGCGTCCGGGATCGGTCCGCCGAACCGCTCGGTCTGTGCTTCGACGAGCCCGGCCCCCTCGCCGAGGGTGATCAATCGGAGCACGCCGGCCCGTGACGTGGTGCTCACCGACAGCGACACCGGTGGTGGGTCGCCCAGGCCGGCCCGGATCCGGTCCAAGATCGTGCGTAGCAGCCGCTTGAGCGGCTCCCAGTCCGGTGAGACCAGGCCCTGGTCCATGTGTGGCGCACTCCCTCTGACGCGGCAGAACGCTGGACTGGCGGCATCGCGGCCAGCAGGCAGGTACCTATCGCGACACCGCCACCGGTAGATGGTGGCACTGCTTGCGACGTGTTTGCGGGAGCAACCACCATCAGGGCGACGCCCACAGGGGCACCACGTGACGCGGTCGCGTCGCGTGGGTGCCAGTGAAGGTGGGTCTATGTGCAAGTCAGCGACGTTCCAGCGGCATTGCCGGTCCGCACGCCGCGGACCGCGTGGTCAGATGCCGATAGCTGTCGACTCGGCTTCCAGGGTGGACAGAGCGAATACACGGGAGCGTCCGGGGTAGGTGGGTGCTAGGCCGTGTGTGGTGCCCGGGCATGACGTACGGCTAGGCCCCGCCGGTTGAGCATCCCAACAGCCGGCGAGGCCGCTTCCCGTTCCCGGCATCGGCCCCGCCGCGACCCGAATCGCCTCCACGATCTGTCGCGTATGTCCTGGCTTTGGTGGCGGTGCGTGAGCGCTACTTCTTTCCACGAGTGTGGCCGGCGAAACTGTCCGCCCGGCGAGTAGGCGCGAACCGGCCGGGTAGGGGTCTGTGTGATGGCCGACCGGAGCGATCCGGCCGGACAGTTCTCGACCACCACATTCCCGGGGAACCGTGCGTACCTCGGGCGAGCCGTGAGGAGTTCCCTTGTCTACTGACGCGATAGTCGTCCTCAAGGAAGATCATGCCGCGATTCGCAAGCTGTTCAACGATTTCGAGGCGGCCGGCGAAAACGCGGTGAAGACCAAGGAGAAGGTTGTTCGGAAGATCATCGAATCGCTCACCGTGCACACCTACCTGGAGAACGAGTTCATGTATCCGGCCATCCGGGAACTCGTGCCCGACGTCGAAGATGACGTCTTGGAGTCCTACGAGGAGCATCACGTCGCGGACGTTCTCTGCATGGAGTTGGCAACGATGAGCGGGGACGCCGAGCGGTTCGATGCGAAGACGACGGTGCTTATTGAGAACGTAACCCATCACATCGAGGAAGAGGAAAAGGAGTGGTTCCCCAAGGTTCGGGAAGCGCTCGGCCGCAAGAAGCTGCGGGAGATCGGCGCCGACATGCTCGAGGCGAGGAAGGACGCTCCGCGCTGGCCGGCGCAGCCGGGTGCGCTGAAGAAGGCGGTCGACGCCGTGCTGGACTAGCGGAATCTGCATGTCGACCGGGTGCTCCGCACCCACCCCTGCCGGGAAACCGTTCATCGGCCCGGCCCGCCGGAGGCTGGCCGGGCCGCGGGCTCCGGATGACCGGCGCCCCGCTGAGCTCGAGGCGCTCGTCGTCACCGGCCCGAGGGTGGCCGCGGAGTGATGACCATCGGGCCGGGGTAACGGTGGTCCATGGTGGCGGAAACGGATCTGGGCGGCGGGCTGGTGCGTGTCGATCCGTCCGACCCGGGGATCGGGCGGAGCCGGCGCGGCCGGGGTTTTCGTTACTTCGATGCGGACGGGCGGCCGCTGGCGGACCGGCGGGAGCTGGCCAGGGTGCGGGCGCTGGCGGTGCCGCCCGCGTGGCGGGAGGTGTGGATCTGCGCCGAGCCGGACGGGCACATCCAGGCAGTGGGGACCGACGCGGCGGGGCGAAAGCAGTACCTGTACCACGGGCGGTGGCGGCGGGAGCGGGATCGCGAGAAGTTCGACCGGGTGTTGCGGCTGGCGCGGCGGTTGCCGCCGATGCGTGATCAGGTGGCCGCGCGGCTGGCCGAGGGCGGGCTGGGCCGGGAGCGCGTGCTCGCCGGGGCGTTGCGCATGCTCGAGCTCGGCGCGTTCCGGGTGGGAGGCGAGGAGTACGCCCCCGCTGACGAGGACGACGACGGCACGTTCGGCCTGGCCACCCTGCGCCGTGACCACGTGCGGCGGGTCCGGGGCGAGGTGCGGGTGTGTTACCCGGCCAAGGGCGGGGCGGAGCGCATCATCTCGCTGCGCGACCCGGAGATCCACCGGTTGGTCGGCGCGCTGCTGCGCCGACGGGGGAGCACCGATGACCTGCTGGTGTACCGGAACGGCCGCGACTGGCACGACGTGCGGGCCGACGACATCAACGGCTACCTCAAGGAACTGGTCGGGCCGGAGTACACCGCCAAGGATCTGCGCACCTGGAACGCCACCGTGCTGGCCGCCGTCGTACTGGCCAACTGCCGGCGGGAGCGGGCGGGCTCGGCCCGGGGGCGTCGCCGCGAGTTCAACCGGGCCTGCAAGCGGGTCGCCGAGCACCTGGGCAACACCGCGACGGTCGCACGGCAGTCCTACATCGACCCGAGGGTCGCGGAGGCGTTCGAGCACGGACGCACCATCGAACGCGCCGTCCGGCGGGCGGCCCGGAAGGGCGTCGCCGCCGCGGAAGCCCGGGACATCGTGGAACCGGCCGTGGCGCGGCTGCTCAAGCAACCGAGGCCGCCCCGGTGATCGAGGATTCCCGGGCACCGGGGCGGCAAACGCCGAGGGTCGATGATCAGGGCTTGATGCCGGTGTGGGCGCCGGTCCCTCGGCGTCGACGGCGTCTCAAGACAACCGCGGTCATCCCGATCACGCCGAGGACCAGCACCGGCTTCAGCCGCTGACCGGCCGAGCGGGCCTGCTCCCCGACGACCGATGCGCTGCGCGGCAGCTGCTCACCGGCGATCAGTTTGGCCTGGTCGCGTAGCTGCGCCAGCCTGTCCGTCGAGCGGCCGCGCACCTGAGCCACCAGCTCGCTGGTGAACATGTCCGTCACCTCGACGGCCGTCGTGGTACGGGTGGATTCGGTCATGAGCGGCGACTACCCGGCCGGGCGGACGTCAACCCTCAACGAGTTCGGGTGTTTGAACGCCGTGATGCGGTCGATCCAAGGGGCATGAGGCTCACCGAGAAACCGATCCGCCGCATCGAGCGGGCTGTGCGACTCGACGGGGTCGCCGGTTCGGCGCGGGATCTGGTGCATCGTCTTCTTCGCCGGCGGCGGCTGAAGGACGCGCTGCATGGCGTCTGGCTGGGCCATCCGCTGCACCCGGCGCTGGCCCAACTGGCTTTGGGGTCGTTGCTGTCGGCGAGCCTGATCGACCTGTGCGGCGGTCGGCGGCGCGACTCCAGCCGGTTGATCGTGGTCGGTTTGCTGGCCACCGGACCCACGGCGGCCGCGGGCTGGGCGGACTTCGCCGATGGGCATGAGGAACAACAGCGGGTGGGGCTGGTGCATGCCGCGCTGAATGCCACCGCCGTTGGCTGTTATGTCGGCGCGTTGGGTGCCCGTGCCCGCCGCTCGGGCCGCGGTCGGGGTCGGTCGGTGGCCGGCGGTGTACTGGCCGGGACGGCGGCCGCGCTGGGCGGACATCTGAGCTTCCGGATGGCCAGCGGGGCGAACCACGCGGAGGAGGTGCAGCACATCGGGCCGGAGAACTGGCAGCCGGTCGGCCCGGTGGCGGAGCTGCCGCTGGACCAGCCGGTCCGGCGGCTGATCGGTGAGGTGCCGGCGTTCGTGCTTCGTCGATCCGTGCGGGACGAGGGTGGAGAAACGATGGTCGTGCTGTCCGACCGGTGCCCGCATCTGTCCGCGCCGCTGCACGAGGGTGAGCTGAGCAGCGTGGACTGCCAGCCCCAGGTCACCTGCCCCTGGCATGGCAGCGTGTTTCGGGTTTCCGACGGCGAGGTGGTGCACGGCCCGGCGACCGCGCCGGTGCCCCGGTTCGACACCCGGGTGCGGAACGGGCTGCTGGAGGCGAAGGTGCGCACGCTGCCCGGCGTCTCGGCGAGCTGATCGTGCTGCTCGAGCAGCGGGTGCGCGCGATGTTGGCCGGCGGTGAGCTCACGTTGCCGCTGCCCCGCGCCGGCGCCACGGCTCGGCGCTGGGCGCGGCTGGCCGACTGGGGACGGTGTGACCTGGAGGTCGCCCGGCTGGCGGAGGGGCACGCCGATGCGGTGGCGATCCTTTCCGAGGCGGGGCTGCTGGCCTGCGCCGACGGGCTGTACGGCGTGTGGGCCGCCCGCCCCGGTGGTGTCGGTCCCCGGTTGACGGAGCGCGAAGGGCAGCTTCGGGTGGATGGGCTTGCCCGGTACTGCTCGGGCGCTCGGATGTTGGACCGTGCGCTGCTGGTCGTCGAGCCGCAAGCGGCCGAGTCGGCACCGCTGCTGGTCGAGGTGGCGATCCGGCAGGGCGGGGTGACGCCGGATCCGGACAGCTGGCGGGCGGCCGCGATGGCCGGTACGCAGACCTGGACGGTGAGCTTCACCGACGTCCCCGTGCACCGGCTGGTGGGCGGTCCCGGTTGGTACACCGAGCGCCCCGGGTTCGCCGCCGGGGGCGGCGGAGTGGCGGCGGTGTGGTGGGGCGGCGCGGCGGGCCTGCTGGACCGGGCCTTCGAGTCCGCCCGCGTCACCGGCGTGGACCCGCACCAGTGCGCGCAGCTGGGCGAGCTGCATGCCCTGCTCGCCGCCTGCCAGGCGCTGCTGCGGGCCACCGCCGACGAGCTGGACGCCGTCCCGGAGGCGGACCACCGGATGGCGCTGGCCACCGCGCGCGCCGCGGTGGAACACGGCTGCCGCGACACGCTGGACCGGCTGCCCAGGGCGACCGGACCCGGCCCGTTGGGCGGCGACCGCTGGTTCGCCGCCCAGCTCGCCAATCTGCAGGTCTACCTACGCCAGCATCACGGCGAGCGGGACTTCGCCGAGCTGGCCACCGAGTTGCTCGCGGCACGCGGATGACCAACACCTCGCCCGAGCGGTGGACCGACGCCCTCGCCGCCCGCCGGCCGCCGACCCTGGAGCTGACCGGACACCGCAAGGTCGTGGCGCTCGCCGCGCACCCGGACGACGAAACGCTGGGCGTAGGAGGCACGCTCCGCGCGCTGCACCGCGCCGGGACCGAGACCACCCTGGTGGTGGCCACCGACGGCGAGGCCGCCTATCCCGGGCTGGACCGGCGTCGGCGGACCGAGCTCGCTCGCACGCGGCGCGCCGAGCTGTATGCCGCGCTGCACGCCGCCGGTCTCGAGGAGCTGCCGGTGCACTGGCTGGGGCTGCCGGACGGTCGGCTCGCCGAGCACCTCGGCGAACTCACCGAACGCCTTATCGGGCCGCTTGCCGGGGCCGACGCCTACCTGGCGCCGTGGACCGGTGACCCGCACCCGGACCATCGCGCGGTCGGTGGCGCGGCCTCCGCAGCCGCGGCCAGCACCACCTACGGCTGGGGTTACCCGATCTGGATGTGGGCCTGGATGCGCCCCGAGCAGCCGGAGATACCGTGGCGGCTGGCCAGGTCGCTCCCGCTCGGGGCGGGTGACCTGGTGGCCAAACGCGCCGCGTGTGCCCGGTACGTCTCCCAGCTGGATGAGCCGCCGCCCGGGTGCGAACCGGTGCTGCCCGCCGAGCTGCTGGCCGCCGCCGGCCGGTCCGCCGAGCTGGTATTCCGCGAACCCCGCCGGACCGGTGCGCCGCTGGACCGGTTCGCCCAGCTCTACGCCGGTGGCGCCGACCCGTGGGCGGAGCAGTCCTGGTACGAGCGACGCAAGCGGGCGGTGCTGTGTGCGAGCCTGCCCCGCGAGCGGTACCGGCACGGCTTTGAGCCCGGATGCGGCACCGGCGCACTGACCGTGGCGCTGGCCGGCCGGTGTGCACGGCTGGATGCCACCGAACCGGTGCCCGAGGCCGCCCGGCGGGCGCGGCGACGCGTCGAGGGCCGGCTAGGAGTGCGGGTGAGTGAGGCTCGGTTGCCGCGTGGGGTCCCGGCCGCGCCGATCGACCTGGTGGTGTTCAGCGAGGTCCTCTACTACCTCGACGATGCCACCCTGATGGCGACGCTGGATGCCACCCTGGCCGCCCTCGAGCCGGGTGGTGACCTGGTACTCGCGCACTGGCGCGGCTGGCCGGCCGAGGCACCCCGCGACGAGGCGGACACCGCCGGGCTGGTGCGCGCCCGCCCCGAGCTGGTCGAGCGCGCCGAACACCGCGATGAGCGGTTCGTGATCCGGGTACTGAGTCGGCCATGATCGCTACGGTGATCGACGCGGTGGGCGTGGTACTGCCCGCGCACGACGAGGAGGACCTGATCCGGGAGTCCCTGCGCGGTGTGCGCGCGGCGCTTCGGGGCTTGGACGGGCAGTGCCGGACAGCGGTCACCGTCGTGCTCGACCGGTGCACCGACCGAACCCCGTCCCGGGTGGCCGCCGAACTGGCCGGATGGGCCGGCGCCCAGGTGCTGCCGGTGCACCATCGGCCGGCCGGCACGGGCGTCGGCTACCTGCGCGACCTGGGTGTGCGGGACATCGTGCGCCGGTTGTCCCCGGTCGCGCCGGAGCGGATCTGGTTGCTCAGCACCGACGCGGACACCACGGTGCCGGAGTCCTGGGTGGCCGAGCACCTGCGGCACGCCCGGGCCGGCGCGCACGGCGTCGCCGGCCTGGCGGAACTCAGCGGCGAACCCGGGCTCAGTGCCGAGGCCCTGGAGCACTACCGAACCATCCTCGATGACGGCATGAACGGGGACACCCACCAGCACGTATACGCGGCAAACCTCGGTCTGCGCGCCGATGTCTACCACCGCTGTGGCGGGTTTCCTCTCGAGGGACCCGGCGAGGAGCACCGGCTGTGGCAAACCATGAGCACCGGCGGTCACCGCCTGCACCGTCCCACCCAACCGAGGGTGCGCACCAGCGCCCGGTTGCGCGGCCGCGCCGAGGGCGGGCTGGCGGACCTGCTGCGCGGCATCACCGAACGCAGGTGACGGTTTAGCCAGGGTCGGCCGGGGTAACGGCATTTCGACAACAATTCTCCGTACGGAGGCGCAATGATTATCCTCGGCATTATTCTCTTGCTGGTCGGATGGATTACCCACATCTCCATCATCTCCACGGTGGGCAGCATTCTGCTGGTCGTTGGTTTGATCCTGCTTTTGCTCGGTGCCGTGGGCCGCCCGCTGGCCGGGCGAAAGTGGTACTACTGACCCGCCGTTGGCGGAGTGGGTGGCGCAGTGGCGACATCGTCACCAAAAACAATCAGTCAGCTCCCTTTCACGCCTCAACGGGGGCGTGCGGTCACACGCAGAAAGGTGGACAATATGGTTGACAAGGACAGCGGGCCTGAGGCCGGCGCCAAGGGAATCGTCGAGGACATCAAAGGCAAGGCCAAGGCGGCCGCCGGCGCTCTGACCGGCAAGGACTCACTGCGTCGTGAGGGCGAGGCGCAGCAGGACAAGGCCGAGTCCCAGCGCGAGGTGGCGCGGAAGGAAGCCGAGGCGGAGAAGGCCCGCGCCGAGGCGGCGGCCAACGAGGCCCGCCAACGCGCCGAAGAGGCATAACAGGACACGCCTGGTGAGGACCGGACGCCGGCGGCGCCGTGATCGGCCCGTCGGCGCCCGTTTTGGGTCCACTGGCGGCGCCACACATAGAGCCGCTGGTAGCGGGTAGTCGATCGCATGGCCAAGCAACCAACAACCCGTGAACCGAACCGGTCGGAGGAACCGCCCGAGCCCGATCTGTCCGTGTTCGACAAGTTCGCCACCAGCGCCAGCCGGTTGACCTCACGAGCGGTTTTCTTCGGTTTCTGCGTGCTCCTGGTGCTGCTCTGGGCGCCGTCGTTCCTGATCCTGGACAGCGTCGACACCTGGCAACTGGTGATCAACACCATCACTACGATCGTGACGTTCCTGCTCGTCGCGCTGCTGCAGAACACCCAGCGGCGGTCCGACGACGCGGTCCAGCACAAGTTGAACGCGATCGCGGACGCGCTGGCCGACCTGATGGACAGCGAAGCCGGTAACGAGCCACGTGACCTACAGAAGGACCGGCGGGACCTGATCAACGCGGTCGGTCTGGAGGAGCGGACCGGTAGCTAGCGCCGGCGGCATGGCGGAAGGGTTGTTGCGCCGCTACCCGGTGCCCCTTCTCGGCCCGCCGCAAGGCGGCCACGCTGCCGCCGAAGCCCGAGGCGACGACCAGCCAGTTGTAGTCGAGCGACTCCGCGGCTGGGCCAGAAGGTCGCGGAGCGCGAGCCTGGCCGATCCGAGCAGGGACAGCGGGTGGGCCGCCCCGGTCGCGGCGATTCCGTCGGTGAACGGGCACTGGCTGACCACGGCGGCGACGCCGCCGTCGCGGGCGGCGGCGGTCTGCACATGGCCGCCGCCGAACGAGGTGCCCCACAGCGCGATCCGTGTCGGGTCGATCTCCCGCGGGACGCGCGCGTAGGCGAGCGCGGCCGCCCGGTCCTCGAGCTGGCGCCCGATGTCCAGCAGCTGCCGCGGCTGCCCGCCGCTGTCACCGAAGTGCCGGTAGGCGAACACCAGCGCGGCGATGCCCGCCTCGGCGAACCGACGCGCGAACGGCTCCAAACCGTCCTCACGGGTGCCGCCCAGGCCGTGCCCGAGGATCACCAGCGGCGCTCGCCCGGTCTCGGGGAGAAACAGCCAGGCGCGGCACTCGTCGCCGGAGGAGGGAAAGGCGACCTCGTGTCGGGCGACGGCTTCGTTGCTCACGGCCGTGTTCAGGCGGGGTTGCTTGCGCGGCGCCAGGCGGTGTCGCGTAGGAGGCGTAGGCCGTTGAGGCCGACGAGGATGGTGGAGCCTTCGTGGCCGGCGACTCCGAGGGGTAGTGGCAGCGTGCCGAACAGGTCCCAGAGCACCAGGCCGGTGATGAAGGCCGCGGCGATGACCAGGTTCGCGGTGACCACTCGTCGGGCCCGTCGGGCCAGCGTGATGAGGGTGGGGATGGTGGTGAGGTCGTCGCGGATGATGATCGCGTCGGCGGTGTGCAGGGTCAGGTCGGAGCCGGCCCTGCCCATGGCGATGCCGGTGTGCGCGGCGGCGAGGGCCGGGGCGTCGTTGATGCCGTCGCCCACGACGGTGACCCGGTGCTGGCCGGTTTCGAGTTCGCGCACGGCGCTGACCTTGTCCTCGGGCAGCAGGCCCGCGCGGATGTCGGTGATGCCGGCCTGGCGGGCGATGTGACTGGCGGTGGTGTGGTTGTCGCCGGTGAGCAGGACCGGCGCCACACCGGTGAGCCGGGTGAGCGCGGCGATGGTCGGGGTGGCCTCGGGGCGGATTGGGTCGGTGATGGCCAGCACGGCGACCGGGTGGCGGTCGCACAGCATGATCACCGCTGTGTCTCCCCGTTGGCGCACGGCATCGACGGCGGCGCGGGCCGTCGGGGAACCCTCGGGCAGGAGTGCGTGGGGGGCGCCGATCTCGACGAGCCGGCCCTCGACCCGCGCCGAGATGCCTCGGCCGGGGTGCGCCTGGAAGTTCTCCGCTGTGGGTAGTTCGAGTCCTCGGGCGCGGGCGGCCGCGCGCATGGCCGAGGCGAGGGGGTGTTCGCTGGGGTACTCGGCCGCCGCGGCCACGCGCAGCAGCGCGTCCGCGCTGGTGCCCGCGGCGGGCAGCACGTGCAGGCCGGTGAGCTCGGGCACGCCCCGGGTCAGGGTGCCGGTCTTGTCGAACGCCACCCGCGTGGTCGAGCCGAGCCGCTCGAGGGCGACGGCGGACTTCACCAGCACACCGTGGCGCCCGGCGTTGGCGATCACCGCGAGCAGCGGCGGCATGGTGGCCAGCACCACCGCGCAGGGTGAGGCCACGATCATGAAGGTCATCGCCCGCAACAGCGACTCCCGCACCCCGGTGCCCCACAGCAGCGGCAGGGCGAAGATCGCGAGGGTGGCGATCACCATCCCCAGCGAGTAGTGCTGCTCGACCTTCTCGATGAACAGCTGGGTGCGGGCCTTGGTTCGGCTGGCCTGCTCGACCAGGCCGGCGATCCGGGCCACCACCGATTCGCCCGCCCGTCGCGCCACCCGGATGCGCAGCGCGCCGGTGCCGTTGAGGGTGCCGGCCAACACCGCGTCACCCGCCGTCTTGTCGGCGGGCAGGGGCTCCCCGGTGATGGCGGCCTGATTGACCTCGCTGGCCCCGCTGATCACCTTTCCGTCGGCCGGGATCCGTTCGCCGGGCCGCGCCAGCACCACATCGCCCACCTCCAGGTCCACGAGCGCGACGGTCCGCTCGCCGCCGTCGGGGTCCAACCGGGTTGTGGTGTCGGGCGCCAGGTCCAGCAACCCGCGCACCGAGTCCTCGGTCCGCGCGGTGGCCAGTGCCTCCAACGCGCCGGAGGTGGCGAAGATGACGATCAGCAGCGCGCCGTCCAGAACCTGCCCGATCGCCGCCGCGCCGAGCGCGGCCACCACCATCAACAGGTCCACGTCCAGCGTCTTCTCGCGCAGCGCCCGCAACCCCGCCAGGCCAGGTTCCCAACCGCCAGCCAGGTAGCAGGCCAGGTACAACGCCCACCACAACCACGACGGGCCACCCGAGAACTGCGCGACCAGCCCGGCCAGGAACAGTGCGACGGCGATACCGGCCCAGCGCGCTTCGGGAACGGCGATCAGCCGCGCCCACCGCGCCCCGGGATCGGCCGCAAATGGGGACGGCCCGGCGGACTGCTCGGCCAGGGTGGCGGACTGGGGCACGCGAAACCTCCATCGCCGCAGTGACTGGCCACCACAGTAGGAGGAATATATGAAGAGGTCATCATGCATAGATGATTGGCTGTTCAGGGATTAAGCTGGCCCGCCATGGGACACGGGACCTCCGGCCAGGCGCCGCCTGCCGCCCGCCTCGACGCCGTCACGGCCGGGCACGTGGCCACCACGCTGCAGGCGCTGGCCACACCGAGCAGGCTGCTCATCCTCACCGAGCTGCGCCACGGCCCGCTCCCGGTCACCGCCCTCGCCGAAGCCGTCGGCATGGAACAGTCGGCCGTGTCCCATCAGCTCCGACTGCTGCGCAACCTCGGCCTGGTGACCGGCACCCGCACCGGGCGCAGCATCGTCTACAGCCTCTACGACAACCACGTCGCCCAACTGCTTGACGAAGCCATCTACCACAGCGAGCATCTGCGACTGGGCCTCGCCGACGGCGCCGCTACGGCCGCCGAACCGGGTTGATCGGCAGAGCCGTCTACGACGGGCCGTAGTAGGAGGGTCCCGCGGTGCGCGGCTGCGGGAGGGCGACCTGCGCTTCATCGCATTGCCACCCACCGCGACCCTGCCCGGCCCAGCCGCGCGAGCACGTGCCGGACCGGATAGTCGCGCCCTGCGTGCCGGCCACCGACGCCCCGGCACCGGCCAACGGCACCACCCTCTACGAATGCCACCGACCAGTCAGGTGGGCACAGTCGCCAGCCGCTGACCCCCTGCAGGGCGTCACCAGGCCTGTCACCTGCGATTTTCGGGGTAACCCTACCTGTCGAGCGGGATCTCCCCCGGCGGGTTCGGGTGTGCTCACCATGGTTCGGCGCGAGCCGTGGCAGCACTGTGTGTCCGGACACGAAACTCCAGGTCAAGAAGCGAGGCGAGTTGTCGTGACGGTCATTTCGCTCCCGCAGGAGTACAACGAAGAGGGTTTGTTCGTCGACCTGCGGTCGATCTTCGGCAGCTCGTTGTTCTTGAAGTGTGAGGGTTTCAACTTCGCCGGTTCGATCAAGCTGAAGGCGGCCGCTGGGATGGTCGAGGCGGCCGAGCGGGATGGGCTTTTGACGCCGTGGTCGGTGATCGTGGAGTCCTCGTCGGGGAACCTGGGTGTGGCGTTGAGCATGATCGCGGCGAGCAAGGGGTACCGGTTCATCTGTGTGACCGACCCGCGCTGCAACCTGGCTACTCGGCGGTTGATGGAGGCGTTGGGTGGCGAGGTGCACACGGTCACTGAGCCGGACGCGGCCGGTGGTTTCCTGGGTGCCCGGATCGATTATGTCCGGTCGTTGTGTGACTCGGATGAGCGGTATGTGTGGTTGAACCAGTACGCCAACCCGAACAACTCGGCGGCGCACTACAAGACCACCGCGCCCGAGATCGCGTCCGCGTTCCCGCACCTGGACGTGCTGTTTGTCGGGGCGGGTACCACCGGCACGCTGATGGGTTGCGCGCGTTATTTCCGGCGTCATCACCCGCGGGTGCGGATTGTCGCGGTGGACGCGGTGGGTTCGGTGACCTTCGGTGCTCCTCCCGCGCGCCGGATGATCCCCGGGTTGGGTACCAGTGTCCGCCCGCCGCAGCTGGACGAGTCTTATGTGGATGAGGTGGTGTATGTGGAGGAGGCGGACACCGTCCGCGCCTGTCACCGCCTGGCTCGGCGGGGTTTCTTGTTCGGTGGGTCTACCGGGACCGTGGTCAGCGGTGCTACTCAGTGGCTGGCCGATCGCGGTGCCCAGCACCTGACCTCGGTGGCGATCGCCCCCGACTTTGGTGAGCGGTATCTGGACACCGTCTACCAGAGCACCTGGATCCAGGACCTGTATGGCGAGGACGTGCTCGACGGCATCAATGCGGGTGTCGAGCTGCCCACCCGTTCCTGGTCCGCGTGATCCCGGTGAGCGCCCCGAGCATCGACCAGAGCATCGACCAGAGCATCGAGAGCATTGACGAGAGTATTGAAGGCCGGCCGATGCGGGCGCAGTCGCTGTCGGATCTGATCGTGGTTGACCAGCATGAGGCGCAGGGTTGGCGGGTCCGTCAGGACGAGCGTCTTGATCACTTGTTCGAGGAGCGCTGCGACTGGGTGCGCCGGTACGGGCGGCCCGGGCAGCTGGCGGTGGACGCGGGTGAGAAGTCGCTCAGTTACGAGGAGTTGGACGGCTGGGCCAACCGGATGGCCCGTTTCCTGCGGCTGCGCGGCG
>NZ_BAABJP010000002.1:0-20115 GCF_039543365.1 Actinospineispora eucalypti | reverse complement strand
GCGCTCGATGATCAGCTAGCATCGCTCCAACAGGCTGGTGTTGCGTCCACCGGTTGAATTCGCCCTGGCAGCCCTTGTCCGAGTGATGAACGAGCAGGCCCGGGTGCAGACATGTGTGATCCACTTGATCAGGAACTCGTTCCGGATCGCGTCGAGGCGTGATTGGGACGCGTTGAAGAAGGATCTGAAACCGGTCTACACGGCTGCGACAGCAACGGCGGCGGCGGTTGCGTTGGATGATTTGGAAGAGACGTGGGGTGGTCGGTATTCCGCGATGATCAGGTTGTGGCGAAGTGCGTGGGAGGAATTTACGCCGTTCTTGGACTACGATCCCGAAATTAGGCGCGTGTTGTGTTCCACAAATGCCATCGAGTCGTTGAATGCGCGGTATCGTAAGGCCGTGCGGGCACGAGGTCACTTTCCCACGGAACAAGCCGCGCTCAAGTGCCTCTACCTGGTAACTCGGTCGCTGGACCCGACCGGGAAGGGCCAAGCGCGGTAGACGATGCGGTGGAAACCCGCTCTGAACGCGTTCTCGAACACGTTCAGTGACCGCTGGCCGAGCGCCGAGAAGTACTAACCGCAACCGCCGAAAACACCGATCTTGTTACAGACCCGATCAAACCTGGTTCGGAAGTCTCCGGAGAACCGGGGGAACCTCAATCCAACGCCTCGGTGGTGCGTTGGCTGCGGCCACCACGCGCTGGGTTCGTCAGTGCTGGCAGTTACCTGGCGGATGCGGCGGCCGCAGCCGCAGTCAGGCTAGTCGGCCCGCCGTGGCGGGCATGAAGCGGGTAGCGAGCAGACCCGCGGCGCGTGCGGTGTCTGGGTTGGTCACCTGGTACGCCACTCTCGTGGTCTCGCAGGCCAGTACTCGGCGCGAGTCTGCCTCTCGAGCACGCGCACGTACTGGTGAGCTAGAGCTTGGCGGGCCACCTGCTCGGTTCCGCACCGACGGCCTGTGAACGCTCACGTAATTCCCCTGGCCTGCGCTCATGGAATTCCGCAGGTGGTGGGTCCTGGTGATGTTCTACTTGGTGTTCTCCTTCCCGTCTTCTGTGACACTCCGGGGGCGCTTGTTTGGTCGGTAGCTGGGGCCGTTCATGGAGACTGCGGATTCCGGTGAATTGGAGCACCGCGTCCGCAGGTTTTGGAGCAGTTGTTCCGGCGGTTTTGGTGCGGTGCTGACCCGTGGGGTCGGAGCGTCAGCGACGGCTTGGCTGCCGGGTCACCTCCTTCTTGTTGTGTGATGGGTGAGTCTGCCAGGACTGGGGGTCGGTGAGCTGATCATCGGGGTGGTGTCGCCCTGGGCCAGGGTGGCGTGGTGGGCGGCCGCGGCGGCGCGGGCATGGTCAGCGATCTGGTGGGCTTGGGTGGCTTGGTCGGGGTCGGTGTGGGTGTGCTGGCGGGCGATCCGGTCGAACAGCTCGGCTTTGTGGGCTAGCACGTCGGCGCGTTCGGTCTGGTGGGCGGGGTGGGTGGGTGAGGGTAGCTGGGCGAGGTGGTGCAGGAACGCGCTGATCTGGCGGCGGCGACCGGCCCGGTGGGTGGTGTGTCGGGCGGGGGTGTCTCGGCGGGCGGGGGGTCGGGGGTGGTCATGGCTGGTCCCCGGGTTGGTCGGTGGGCTCGGGTGGTGGGGGTTTGCGCATGGATTCGCCGCGGAGTTCTATGCGGTGGGCGGTGTGCAGGATCCGGTCGCAGATGGCGTTGGCGATGGTGGGCTCGCCGAGGTTGTCGTGCCAGGTGTCGACGGGTAACTGGCTGGTCAGGATGGTGGCGCGGCGCTGGTGGCGGTCCTCGATCACCTCGAGCAGGTCGGCGGCTTGGGCCGCGGTCAACGGCCGCAGCGCTAGGTCGTCGAGGACGAGGACGTCGATGCGTGCCCAGGTGGCGAGCAGTTGTGCGGCGCGTCCGTCGGCGTTGGGCCAGGCGTAGTTCGTCGAGCAGTCGGGGCATCCGCCAGTACAGCGCCTTGTGGCCTCGGCGGATCGCGGCGTGGGCGAGCGCGCAGGCGATGTAGGTCTTTCCGCAGCCGGTCGCGCCGGAAATCAGCAGGTCACGGTGCTCTCCGACCCAGCCGGCCTGCGCGAGGTGCAGGATTTGGGTGCGGTCGAGACCGCGTGGGCGGTGGAAGTCGATGTCCTCGACACAGGCCTGCGCGCGTAGCCGGGCGGTCTTGAGGTTGCGGGTCAGCCGGCGGTTGTCGCGGTCTTGGGCTTCGCGGTCGACCAGCAGCCCGAGCCGGGCGGTGAACTCCAGCTCGGCGTAGCGGTCGGGATGCTCGAGTTGGTCGGCCAGGGCGTCGGCCATCCCGGTCAGGCGCAGGTGGTGCAGCTGCTGCAGGGTCTGGTTGATCAACACGGTGTGCTCCAGGTTCTCCGGCGGGGGTTAGCGGTAGTAGGTGGGGCCGCGCAGCCCGGTGTGCTGGCGTGGCGGGTCGTTGTCGGGCTCGTCTGAGGGCAGCGGGGTGGCCTCGAGGTTGTGGGCGAGGATGGATTCGACGCTGCGGTAGCTGCGGGCGCCGATGGCCAGCGCCCGTCGGCAGGCCGCTTCGACCCGGGGCTGGGGGTAGCGCCGCGACAGGCGCATGATGCCCAGGCAGGAGCGGTAGCCCTGCTCTGGATGTGGCCGGTTGGTCATGATCGCTTCGACCAGTTCGGCGGTGGCCGGTCCGGTGCGTTGTGCCCAGGCGATCAGCCGTTGCGGGCTCCAGGCCAGGTGCGCCCGGTGGCGTTCGGGCATGTGGCCGGGCTCGGTGGAATGGCGGCCCTTGACGTGGCTGCGCCGGTGGCTGGCCACCCGGCGGCCCTGGAAGAAGATCTCCACGGTGTGCTCGGTGACCCGCGTGTCGACGCGGTGCCCGACCAGCTGATACGGCGTGCTGTAGTAGTGGCGCTCCACGTCGACGTGGTAGTCGATGTTGACTTTGGGGCGAGTCCAGGTGGCGAACTCGTAGCGGGTGGTTGGCAGCGGGCGCATCGCCGGCCGGTCCAGCTGCTCAAACACCAGCCGCCGGGTGCCGTCGAGCTTGGCGAACGGGCGGTTGTCCAACCACGCCAGCTTCGCCGCGATCGCCGTGTTCGCCTCGGCCAGGCTGGTGAAGCGTTCGTTGCGCAGGCTGGCTAACAGCCACCGCTCGGCGATCTGCACCCCGACCTCGGCCTTCGCCTTGTCGCGGGGTTTTCCCGCGCGGGCCGGCAAGATCGCGGTGCCGTAGTGGGCGGCCATCTCGGCATAGGTGCGGTTGAGCAGCGGCTCATACCGATGCGATCTCCTCACCCCGGAGCGCAGGTTGTCCGGCACCAGCAGCGCCGGCACCGACCCCATCGCTTCGAAACAGCGCACGTGCGAGCCGATCCAACACGGCAGCTGCTGGGAGGCGGTCGCCTCGGCGAAGGTGTAGTTGCTGGCGCCGAGCACGGCGACGAATAACTCGGCCTGCCACGCCGGTGCGCCGGGCGGATGGATCGGGATGGTGTGCCCGGCGTAGTCGACGAACAGCTTGTCACCGGCACGATGCTGGTGACGCATCACCAGATCGACCCTGCCGGCCCACTGCCGATACCGCTCGCAGAACTGCGAATACTGGAAGCCGTCCGGGCAGGCCTGCTTGTACTCCAGGTGCAGCAGCTGCAGCGTCACACTCTTGCGGCGCAGCTCACGGTGCACCCACCCGTAATCCGGCGGGGTGCGCGGCACCCGCGACGGCGGCAGCGGCGGGAACAACACCGCCTCCAACCCGGCATCGTCGAGCCCGGCCGGCAGCGGCCAGCCCACCCCAGCCCGTTCGGCCCGCTCCAGATACCGGTGCACCGTCGAGGGCGCCAACCGCATCGACCTGGCGATCTGGCGCTCGCTCAGCCCGGCCTCGTGCTTGAGCCGGAGCACTTCTCGAATGTCTCGCATGGCGGTTCGGGGCCGCGCCATCGCTACCTCGCTCAAGATCAGACAGTGATGTCCGATCGAGGCTGACGCCCCAACCCCACGGCGTCACACAGCACCACATGGGTGCTCCAGAACCCGGAACGAGTGCTCCACTACTCCGGAACAGCTGCTCCATTACCGCCGGAACGGCCGCTCCATTTGGATCGGAACGGGTGCTCCATTACGTCCGGAGGGCGCACGCGTCGGTGGTGGCTTGGCCGACCGCGCTCTGCTGTTGCTGCTCGAGCATGAAGTTGGAGGCCAGGTTCCAGGTGATCAGTGCGAGCACGCTGGTGACCAGCAGTGAGGTGACCGCGAATGCGACCGCGACCCGCCAGCGCAGCGGCAGGCGGCCTCCGCCGCGCAGCCGGGACCAGAATGACCGGGTCATGGTTGGCATGTCTTGTAGCCGGCACCGCGCACAGTCAACACCAGCTCCGGCTCGTGCGGGTTGGTTTCGATCTTGCGGCGCAGCCTGCGGATGTGCACGTCGAGCAGCCGCGTGTCGCCGTAGTAGTCATATCCCCATACACGCTCCAGCAGATCCTCCCTGCTGACGATGTTTCCCCGGGAATTGGCCAACTCGAGCAGGAGCCGGAACTCGGTGCGCGTCAGGTGCACCTCGACCCCGGCGCGGCGCACCACGCCCCGCACCGCGAGAATCTCCAGATCGCGCACGCGGAGTCGATCGGTGTGGGGTGAACCGACCGCGCCGGAGTCGCGATGGCGACGCAGCAGCGCTCGGATCCGCGCCGCCAGCACGCTGGCCACCAGGGGCTTTGTCACGTAGTCGTCCGCCCCGGCCTCCAGGCCAGCGATCACGTCGGTGGTGTCCGAGCGCGCGGTGACCACGATGATGGGCAGATCACCCCGCGCGCGCAGCGTGCGGCACACACTCAGCCCGTCGACCCCGGGCAGCATCAGATCCAGCAGCACCACGTGCACGGAGCCAGCCCCCAGCAGAGAGAGGCCCTCCTCACCCGACGTAGCCTGCACAACGGTGAAGTCCTCATCGGCGAGCGCAAGCGCCAAGGCCTCACGAATCCGATCATCGTCCTCGACCAACAGCACGTTCGTGTGCATCTTCTGTTCTCCCTGAACCACCAGCCGAGCCCCACACGCCCGTCCCCGATCACGGCTCGCCGGGGCACGACCGTGTGTGTCAACGACAACGAGGGAGACAACGAGGGAAAGGCCGTAGCGGCGCATCGGGTGCCGGCGCCCGTCGGCGACGGGAGGTCACGTCTCGCCGAGCGGCGAGCACGCTGACCGCCGCGGTCGAGGCCTCTCACCGTGGCAGGCTAATGCCGAGCCGATGTTCGTTCGGCTGGTGGAGCTGACAGTTGCCTGACAACCACCGCGGTCCGTGCTCTCACCCACCGAGAACCGGCCGGACCGCCTCACACCGCGGCGAGAGGCTGGGCGTCAACCGAAGTGGCGTGGTTGTTCGGGACGAAGAGTGAGCCGGTCAGCGAGCATCGGACGGTGGGAGGAGACGGTCGAGCAGGTCGTGCATGGTGACCAGCCCGAGGAACTCGGTGCCGTCGGTGACCAGGGCGAACTGGCTGGCCTGTGCGCGCATGGCGCTTAGCGCGGGATATACGGGTGTGTCCGCGGCGAGGGTGAGGACTGGGCGGGTGAGCTCGCTGACGATGGTGGTTGGGTCGGCGGTGAGGGTGTCGCGCACGTGCACCATGCCGATCGGCGTGCCGGCGGGTTCCGTCGTTGGCCAGACGACCAGCCGTAGGTGCCCGCTGTCGCGGGCGACTTCGCGGACACGCTCCACGGTGTCTGCCGAGTGCACGCCGTGCACGGTGGGTACTGGTCGGGCCAGGCCGCGCAGGGTGGTGGTGTGCAGCTGAAGCGCCGCGATCAGCCGGTCGTGCCGGCCGGGGTCGAGCGCCCCGGCTTGCGCGGAGTGGTCGACCAGCTCGCGGAGGCTGGCCGGGCTGTGTCCGATGGCCACCTCGTCTACCGGTGTCACCCCCGACGCGGCGAAGGCACCAGTTGGCCAGGCCGTTGAGCCAGGCGAGTAGGGGTCTGGTGAGGGTGATGAAGGCGCGCATGGGCAGGGCGAGCAGGATGGCGGAGCGTTCGGGGTGGGTGATCGCCCAGGACTTGGGCGCCATCTCGCCGATGACCAGGTGCGCCAGCGTGACCACCGCTAGGGCGAGCAGGAACGCCGTGATGTCGGCGATGGCGGCGGGTACACGCTGTACTACCTGAAGAAGCGGCGGAACATGTTCCGCCGCGTGAACCGCACCGACCCGGCCCTGTTCAAGCCGGTCGGACCGTGCCGGGTGCTGACCAAGCCGATCCCGCCGAACATCGCCGACCGCCTCAACGACGCCACCATGGTCAGCACCGCGCTGTTCACGCTGGGTAGCGGGCACCGGGTGGTCGGCAAGGCTCACGCGGCGCTGCTGCTGTGGACGCTGTCCTACCGCAACTCCTGGTCGATGATCTTCCACAGCGACAACACGCTGGTCCTGCACACCCTGGTGCTGGGCGCCGCGCGGTCCGCCGACGCGGTATCCCTGGACTCGCTGGCCGGCCGGGCCAGGCCGGAGCCACACCCGCGCTACGGCTGGCCGCTGCAGCTGATGAACGCCGCCTCCACCCTCACCTACCTGCTCGCCGGCATCGCCAAGGTGGTCGGGCCGAGCGGTTGGGGCTGGGCCAAGGGCGACGGGCTGCGCCGGCAGGTGGCCATGGACGGCATCCGCAAGGAGGTCTACGGCTCGCGGGCCGAGCCGACCGCCTACAAGCTCTACCCGTACCGCGGCCTGTTCACCGCGTTCGCGGTCGGCTCGCTGGCCCTGGAGCTGCTCGCCCCGCTGGGCCTGCTGAACCGCCGGCTGGGCCGGATCTGGGCGGTGAACACGTTCGGTATGCACTGGGGCATCAAGGTCATCATGGGCATCCGGTTCCGCTACCAGCTGTCCGGCATCTCCTTCGTGCCCTGGTTCGACATCGAGAAACTTCCCCAACACGCCGCCTCACTCGCCCGACTACTCACACGTCGCTGAGGACCGCTATCCAGACCCGCCAGCGGCATCCGAGCGCCCGCCGGGGGTGGATCGGTTGTCTGCTGGCCACGATGACGCCCCTGTCTGCCGTGTGGTGCTCGCCCTGCACGGACCGTGTCGCGGACGGCAGAAGCCAACCGGATCCGATGACGCTAACGCCGTCCGGCGAGTTGGCGCGTTAACGTCACGTAAAGGCGTGTCGCCGGCGTGTTTGGGTTCGGGTATACCGGGCTATCCGCGCTCCATGGACGGCCGGTTGAGGGCGGATGATCCGGCGGCGGCTGCCGCCGAGCTTGTCGCGCGTCTGCTCGACCGGCCCGCTTTCCGGCGGCTCGTGGAGGTCGCCCGCAAGGCGGCCGAGGACGTGAACGCGAAGACTGCCCCGAGCATGTTGCCCAGCACGAGCGCCGGTGGCACGGCCGGCGGGTTGGCGCCACGGGTCTGACGCTGCACCCATGAACGAGGACGACACGCGCTCAATAGGTGCCAAGCCCGCATGAGCGGCATCTACCGGGCCATTCTGTGGTCGTGGCGCGGATCGAGTACTACCACGACAAGGCCGCTCCCACGCCGAACTCGCTGGCGCCTGCGGCTTTCGCGGTGGTTCGTGACGGGGTCGGCCGGGTACTGCTGGTGCGGCGGGCCGACACCGGCGACTGGGAGCTGCCGGGCGGCCGGCTGGACCCAGGCGAGACGATTCTGGACGCGGTCCGGCGAGAGGTCGCTGAGGAAAGCGCCGTCACGATCGCGGTCACCGGAATATCCGGGCTCTACAGCGACCCGGGTCATATTCTTTACTATCCCGAGACTGGTGAGTCGCGCCAAGTGTTCGCGGTCTGCTTCCACGCTCGCCCACTAGCCGGGCAACCCGCCGGAGACGGCCGCGAAACTGTTGATGCCGCATGGTTTGAGCTCGTACAGCTACGGGATCTTTCTATTCACCCGAGCATGCGGCTGCGGATCACGCACGCGGTCACCGAACCGACCCGCACCCACATCGAATGAGTCCAGGCAAGGGCACCACGCGGTGGACCCACAGCGGGTGATCCAGTCCCGGATGAATCGGGGACCTTGGCTTGTACATACGGGACTTTGCTCCCGTAGCTTCTGCGACAGCCCCGTCGCCGAAGCCAATAGCATGCGACTGGAGGCACTGCTGACGGCCTCCCCCCGCCCCCGTGTGCGCCCGGTGAGCTGAGTATTCTCGCCATCTGATCACCGACGGCGCGACCTGCTCGAAGCCGATCGAGCGGCGGCGGCCGCGGACGCATGAAATCCGAAGCGGAGGGACTGTGGACGCAACACCGGAAGTTGCGGTGAAGCCCGAGCTCGACCGACCGACATCGGTGGGCGGCACCCCGATTTTCACCCTGCAGTGGCCGGACACCAAGCAGCTCAACGAGCAGCTGCGGGAGGTGGTGCTGCGGAAGAAGGAGACCACTCCCGGGCTGAAGAAGTCGAACTGCGGGGGATGGCACAGCCAGACGGACTTCCAGCTGTGGCCTGACGCGCCGGTCCGCACGCTGATGGACATGCTGCTGCAGGGCATGCTGCCCCAGGTCATCAAGGCCACCGCCCCCGGAGCGCCCGAGGGTCTGTTCAAGGGTTGGGAGGTGGAGTCGTGGGCGAACGTCAACAAGATGGAGGACTCCGCCTCTCAACACGACCATGTGGGTGGCACCAACCTGTGGTCGGCGATCTACTACGTCGACACCGGTGAGGACGGCGAAGTCCGCAGCGGTCTCACCAAGTTCGTGGACATGAGCGGCGTCCCCAGGCCGCTCAAGGGCGACGCGGCCACGGCGGACCGCACCGCGCCCATCAAGACCTGGCAAGACGCCTGCGGGCTGTCGCCGGTGGGCGAGGAATACGACATCCAGGTCGAGCCGGTGCCCGGGAAAATGGTCATGTTCCCGTCCACCCTGCCGCACTACGTGACGCCGTACCTGAGCGAGCGGCAGCGCATCACCATCGCCTTCAACCTCAAGCACCCGGGTTACGCGGTCGCCGATCCGCAGAACCCGCGCGCTCGGAAAGCGATGATGTGGCGGAACTTCCGCGGCGTGATGCTGGCCGGGCAAAAGGCCAAGGGGGCCGCCCGCGACGGCCTGGCCCAGGTCGTACCCCCCGACCGTTGGCCGGCGCCGGTCCGGAAGCGCCTGCTGGGCGGCAACTGAGGCAGCCCATGCCCTTCGGCCGGCTCCAGCTAAGAGCGTGAGCTGAGTCGGAGCGAGACGCGGGATCGGAGGTTCTGCAGGTGGAGCCCGAGCTTCACGGAATAACGGAGATCGGCGGCACCAAGGTCTTCACCAAAGTGTGGCCGGAAGCCGACCTGATCAACGATCGGCTGGCCGCCCTGGTGCGGGCCAAGAAGGGCGACGCCCCCTCGCCATGGCGTTCCGAGGCGGACTTCGCCTTTTGGAACGAACCAGCCGTCGATTCGCTGCTGACAATGCTGCGCACAATGCTGCGCGAGGTCGTTCGAGCCACGGTGCCATCACCGGACGAAAGGATGTTCAAGGGGTGGGACATCCGGGCGCGGGCAAATGTCCATGAGTTCACCGATTCCACGGCACCGCACAACCACGATGTTGGCGGGCTCACTGTGTGGTCGGCCGTGTACTACGTCAATGCAGGCGAAGATCCCGGTGCTGACAACGGCGGGGTGACGCGGTTCATGGACATGAGCGGCGTCCCCCGTCCAGTCAGCGAGGCCAAGGACTACAGCCTCGAGGTCGAGCCGGAGCCTGGGAAGATGCTGATTTTCCCGACGACCCTGCCGCACTACGTGACGCCGTACCTCGGACGGAACCAGCTCATCACCATCACCGCCAAGCTGGTGCACCGCGATTTCATCGTGCCGGATCCGCAAAATCCGCAGGCGCGGACCAGCCGAATGTGGCGCGATTTCCGCGGGCCGATGCTAGCGCTGGAAAAGGGCAGAAGAGCCGCTCGTGGATTGCGCCGCACCTTGCTCGGCGACGAAGGAAAGCCCAACAAGCCGTAGGGCCTGAAGCAGCTAGTGAGGCCAGGACACCCTCGCTGGTTCAGCCGGGTACACCGGCCGATGCTTCACGAGATGAAAGGGACCACCACGTTGAACCCGGACAACCGTGGCCGAGTTGACGCCCCGGCGGCGCCGCCGGGCACGGTTGGCCCGGCGCACTCGCAACCGGTCGTAACAGAGGAGACCGGCACGACCGCGAGCGCAACAGCGAGCGACGCCCAGCGCGGCAGGGACGCCACCGCCCGAAACTCGATGACCGTGGTCGTCTGGACACTGGCCAGCCGGGTGACCGGCATGCTCCGGGTGCTGCTGATCGGCGCCCTGATGGGCCCCACGTTCTTCGCGAACATCTTCCAAGCTGGGTACGTACTGCCGAACACGATTCACCATGTGATCGCCGGGCCCGTCCTGGCCGGCGTGCTCATTCCCGCGATCGTGCGCGCCTTCGACTCGGCGGGCCGCGGCCGGGCGGTCGAACTTCTCGGCCGGATCAGCGGCTGTATCCTGTCCGTGGCCGGCGCCGGCGCGCTCGGGCTGTGCCTGCTGTCACCCGCAGTGGCCTGGGCGTTCACCGCTGGCGTCCCGGATGCCGAGCGGGACCGAGCCTGGCAGCTCGCTGTCATCCTGCTGCTGTTCGTGGCTCCCCAGATCGTGGGCTACGCCGTGGTCGCGCTTGGGGTGGCGGCACAGCAGTCCCAGGGCCGCTTCGCGCTGGCCGCCGCCGCGCCGGCGATCGAGAACATCGGCACGATCATCACCGTGGGTCTCGCCGCCTCGGTCTACGGCGTCGGCCTGGAGGTGGACCGGGCACCGACCGGCATGATGATCATGCTGGGTGTGGGCACCACCGCCGCCGTGGTGGTGCACGCCGGTCTGCAGCTATACGGGGCACACAAGGTCGGGTTGCTGACCAGGCCCACCTGGGGCTGGCGGCGAGACGCAGAGGCTCTCGCCGCGCTGCGGCGGGTCCTGTGGTCGGTGCCGGTGGCCGTCTGCCCGTCGGTGACGAACTTCGTGGTCACGATCGTGGCCGCCACCGTGCCCGGTGGCGTGGTCGTGGTGCAGCTCTCGCTACAGATGTACTGGGCGCTGTCCTTCCTCGGCGCCCGAGCGGTGTCGATCGCCGCGCTGCCCCGGCTGGCCTCGGCCGCTGGAGAGAGCGACCCCAGCACGTACGCGCACGCCCTTCGGCAGGGCAGCTTCTTCGCGCTGGCCGCGAGCCTGCCCTCGCTGTGCCTGCTCATGACTTTCGCCGGCCCGACGGCAAACCTGCTGGCGAACGGTGAGCTCCGCCACGGCGACCTCATCGGTGTGCTCGGGGCCTGTCTGACCGTGGTCGCGTTCACCCAGCTGTCCGGCGGCCTGTACGACTTCGGCCGCCAAGCCCTGTTCGCCCGCCTCGACAAGCACGGCCCGGCGCTGGCAAGTACGATCGGCCTGATCGTCGGCACCACGCTGGCCTTCGCGATGTACCTGCTGCCCGCGGACGGCTCCCGGATCGTCGGCCTGGTGATCGCCATGATGTTCGGAGAGACGGTTCCCGCCCTCGTGGTGCTGATGCGCCTGCGGCGCGCGATCCGTCCAGAACCACTCACCAAGCCCGCCTACCTGCGTTCCGCGGGAGCCGCGGTGCTCGCCATGGCCCCCGTGGCGGCCGCCGGTTGGCTGCTCCTGCACCAGCTGCGGCCAGAACGGATCGGCGAGCTGGCCGTGCTCGTTGGCTGCGGAGCCTGCTCACTGGCCATCTACCTGCTCGTGCTGCGCGCCACCGGGCGGAAAGCCGGCCTCGAACTTCGATGATCTGACGCCAGCGGGAGGATGTCGCCAGCGGTGACATCCCATCGGGACCAGGCACTGCGGGCCGCAACTAGATTCGACACCTGATCGTCGGAAGGGTTTCCTAGCTGGGGTTCGGCCCGGCGAAATCCTCATCGCCAGGCAGCCAATCGGCTCGGCCGCGATCTCCTCGAAGACCCTTGGTTGCGAGCGCACCCCTCGACTTTCGCGACTTACCGAACGGACGTTCGCTGAGCAGGCAGTCCGGGGCTGCCTGCGCGGGTACCTGTGCGAGCAGGGGCGGCCGGACTTGAACACGGCATCTCCCGGCGTGGAAACCGGTCGCTCTGCCTGCTGAGCTACACCCCTAGGAGCCTGCTGAATAAGGGCGTGTTGGGGGCGGGATGAGTGCCACAACGGCCTGGTGCTCAGGGGCAGGATCTGTTCGGCTGGATGGCTGGTGGTCGTGGCGGTGGCCGGGGGTGTGGGGTGCTGGTTCAGGCCATTGCCCATGCCCCGGATTCGCGGGTGAGTCCCAGGGGTGACCAGGCGGCGTAGGTTGAGCCCGGCGATGCGGTGGCGCAGCCAATGATCGTTTTTGGTGACGCCGCGGTAGCGGAGTTTGCGGTTGACTCGCACGAGCCAGGCGATTCCGCGTTCGACCATGGGGCGGTGTTGGAGGTACTCGTCTCGCCAGGCTGGTTCACGGGCCGTTGCCCGGGCCGCGCGTAGCAGGCGTTCGTGCTGGTGGATGGTGAGTTTGCGGCCGTGTTTGGCGGTGGTGCGGCGTGAGGCCAGCGGGCAGCCGCGACAGTGTCGTTGGAAGGACGCGCCACGGCTGGGGCGGATGGTGACGGTGTGCCCAGCCGGGCAGGTCACGGTGTCGGCGTCATGGTTGATGGTGAAGTCGAGCGCTGGCCCACACGGTGTTTTCGCGGGCGTTGAGCGCGGCGGCGAAGTGGGCGACCGTGACCGGCGCCGGGACGATCTGGTGCGGCAGATACCGCGCCACTGCGTGGCTTGATCCGGTGGTGTCGGGTGTGGCGTGGCGTGGCGGGGCGCGGTGTGGCTGGCCGAAGTACTGGCGATGGGTGCTGGCTGGAGTGCGGCTGACCAGCCGTGGTGCTCGTTCCAGTCGAGTTGGACCGGCGCCCACCGGGCGGGGTCGATCCAGGTCGGGGCGAGTGTGATCCGGCCATCGAGGGTGCCGGGATCTGCCGTCGTGTGGGTTTCGCGCACGATCAGGCCGCGCTGGTCGAGTCGCATAGCGACGGCGGCGAGATAGCCGGTGACGAGCTGGATCTCATCGTGCAGCGTCCCTTCCCCAGTGGCCGACGTCGAGCCACAGGGCGGTGACATGTCGCCGGCGACGACGGGACGCTCACGCGGCGGGAGCAGGGGTAAGGGCACTGAACAGCGGTCGAGGCGTTCGCTCGGGAGACCGGGGCGGTCACGCGGACCGTCCAGATGTGAAACCGACATGCCATCCTCCCGAATCCAGTTGAGACATCTGTGCAGGTGGTCGCGGCGTCGTGAGTGTGCCCGTACACGATCAGGGCCACGCTCACCGCTGGTTTGCCGAGACCACGGATGTGCGCGAGTTCGCCCCACACTTGTCACGCACGCGGTGTTTTCTGTGACGGGGAACATACTCTTTTCAGGAGGTCGGCTGTAGGGGTCCGGCCCTATTGAAACCGATGGAGTCACACCAGTCAGTAATTGAAAGTGACACCACTCCGGCGGTTGAGAAAAACCTTTTTCTTAGGCGAGCTATCAAACGCACGGAGAGGAACTTTTACCGAATTTCGATCGGTAACGACCGACACAAGAGGCATCGGGCGCTCTTTGTGGTCACACGCCGTCGCGCCGACCGTCAGGCGCTGTGACTGTCGTTGCCCGTCGCGGTGGCGCCGGGGCGGGGTATCACGTTGTCACCTGCCGCGACGATGGGACCACCGGTCTGCCACTAGGTAGGGACCACTTCGGCGGTCACGGGCCGTGTGGTGATCGTGCTCCAGGGGCTGGTCGGCCGTCAACGTGTGCCGGTCGCCGGCTCCGGTGATCGGCGCGGGTCACCACCCGCGTGGCGTTCATTCGTCGTGGCGTTGTTGGCCGGGTTGGGGTCGTTGGCGTTGGCGGTAGGACTCGCCTTCGACGACGAGCTCGAACGCGGCTGATTGCAACCGGTCCAACGCCGATTGGCCGAGGAGCTGGTCGGCCATCATAGAGAGGATTTCCGGGCCTTCCCGGTTCGAGGTGATGATCGTGGAGCACTCCCGGTGGCGTTCCACGATGAGTTCGTAGAAGTCGTTGGTTTGGTCGACACCGAGCGGGTGCAGCGCCAGATCGTCGATGATCAATAGTTGGACGCGGTGGAGTTTGCGCATCTGTTCTTCGTGGCTGTTGTCCAGCCTGGCGGCGCGTAGTCGTTTGAACAGTTTGTCGGCGCGTTCGAGGTGCACGGAGTAGCGGCGGCGCACGGCGGCGTGTCCGAGGGCGTTGGCCAGGAACGTTTTACCGACCCCGACTGGGCCTAAGATCATCAAGTTGAGGGCTTGGTCGAGGAACCGCAGCGAGCACAGCTCGGCCCACAGGGCGCGGTCGAACGCGACGGTGGTGGAGTCGTCCCAGGCGTCGAGGACCATGGTGGGGTCCAGGTTCGCTTCGCGGGCACGCCGGTCGGCGGAGTGGTGGTCGCGGCGGGTGACCTCGTCGGCGAACAGCATCTCCAGGAACTCGTGATGGGGAAGGTGCTGGGTGCGGGCCAGCGCGAGGCGCTCGGGCAGGGTGTCGAGCAGTTGGCCGAGTTTGAGCCGGCGCATCAAGGCCTTGAGCTCGGCGGAGACCTCGACCCGTTGCATCGGCGCCGACCCGGCCGCCGCACGCCTGTTGGGGCTCATGAAGGCCTCCGGTGCTCGCCGACCCCGCCAGTGGATCTGCTGGTGGTTCTGCCGGTGGCGAACTCGTCCGGGGCGCGCACGAAGCGGGCCGCGGCGGGCACCACCTTCGAGTCGGCGGCAGGGCCAGGGGCGGGCGTGGTGGGCAGGCATAGCTGCTCACCAACCCGGGAGGTGTCGGCGGGTGCGGCGAGGCCACGGGTGAGCATCCGGTCGATGAGCCCGACGTTGACCGCTTCGACCTCCAGCGCGCGGGCGCAGGCGTGGTCGACCTGGCCGGCGCCGTGGCGGCGGACCAGACCGAGCAGCCGGTAGACCTGTCGCATCCGGGTCCAAGGCAGCGGGTGATCCAGCAGCGCGACCGCGTAGGCGCCGACGTGCTCGCCGTGCGCGGCGGCGCGGCGGGCCAGCGCGTCCAGGTCCCGCATCGCGTAGATGGACACCTCGCTGGGCAGGTCCGCCGGGTCGGTGTGGCGCCGGCCGGGTGGCTGACGCGGATGCACCTTGATCAGCTGGCCCCGGTGATACAGCTTGACGGTGCGCGCGTCCGCCCGGGCCACCAGCCGTTGCCCGATCAACTCCCCGGGCACCGAATACGGGGCGTGGTCCACCTGGGCATGCCGATCCCGGGCCACCTTGGGCCGGGTGTAGGCGGGGATCTCGAACGGCCCGTCCGGAGCCGCCAACAACAGGGCGGCCTCGTGCTCGGTGAACACCTCGGCGGGCCGTGCCCGGGTGGTGCCGTGGATCCGCTGCCCCGCAACCTCGGCGCACCAGGTCGTGGCGCGGGCGCGGCAGTCGGCCAGATCCAGGAACTGCTCGCCGGCGAAGAAGCTGGATCGTACGTATTGCACGCATTTTTCGACCCTCGGCTTGTCCTGAGGCCGCCGGACCCTGGCAGGGTCGATCGCGAAGCCCCGGGCCTGGGCGTACTCGCGGAACGCGTCGTTGAACCGGGGCTCGAGGTTGTCGGCCTGATCAACAATCGCCTTCATGGAGTCCGGGATGACGACCTTGAACACCCCGTTGAAGAACGTCCAGGCCGCGTCGAACCCGACGATCACCTCGTGCAGTGTCTGGCGATGGGTCGGGTAGAGGAACATGTGCCGCGAATACACTGCGGTGAAGATCAACCCGTGGGTCACCCGGCGCGCGCCCCGGGCCGGGTCCGGGATCAGCCCGAGCCGGCCGAAATCGACCTGCAGCTCCACCCCCGGATCCCCATCGACCACCGGCACCGTCGGCCGCCGGCGGCCGAACCCCCAACTCCTCGACCGCGTAGCGGTGCAGCGTGCGATACGGCACCACCACACCCCGCCGACCCAGCAGCACATGCACCTTGGTCAGCGTCACGCCGTCATCCAGCCAGGCCCGGATCTGTTCTCGATGCGCCGATAACGACTCCCGCGCCGCCCCGACCCCGCGTGGTCGATCCGGGCGCACCGCCGCCACCACGACGCCGATCAGCTCATCGGACAGCTGCCCGGCGCCACCCTCCTGGCAGACCCCGGCGGCCTGTGCCGCTTCTACGTAGCGGCGAACGGTCTTGCGATCCACGCCAGCCAGCGCGGTCACCTTGCGCAACGAGCGGCCTTCCAACCACAGCCGCAAGATCTCTTTGACCTCGATCACCGACACCTCCCGGTAGCTCATGCGGGCAACAAACGACCGCATGACCGCGAAGGCGAGGAGCCACGCCGCGTGGTCCCACTACCGGAAAACCGGTGGTCCCATCACTGGCAAACCCTGGTCCCATCCCCATGGCAAAACCAGAACTCAGCTGGTCCCATCGTCATGGCAGCTGACATCACGTTGGCGGGCCGCCGGGCAGCCACGCCCGCGACGCCATGTTCGGTGATGTCGACAAAGAAGTCGGGCCGGACCCGCGGCCCTGCCAGCGCGCTGGCCTGGGCACAAAGCGCGCTGCGCAGCAACGGCGGTGGCCTGGTGATCGCTGGTGTCGACCGGCAGCTGTGCTCGGAGCCGCACGGCGCGGTGATCGAGTTGCGGGCCTTGCCTGGCTGGCGCGATGACTGGTCGGCACGGTGACCTACCGGCTGGTGTTGCGCGCGTCGAGCTGGCGAACTGAGCACGGTCAGGCCGGGCTGGGGTGCACGGGTGTGCAGCGGTCACCGTGTGGAGCCGTCACCGTGTCTGCCGGGGTGCGCACCAGGACTCACGACGGCGAGCGGCACTGCTGGTTATCGCTGGTTGAGGACGTTGAGACGCTGTTGGTAATCCTCGGCGTCGATCTCGCCGAGGGCGTAACGTTGGCGCAACGTGTCCAGCGCCGGATCGTGTCCCGAGACCGGTGTCGTGGCCGGATCCGTGGCCGATGGTGACCGATGCGTGCCCAGTTGGCGCATGAGCCACACAGCCGCCAACACCAGGAGGCTGAGGATCGCCAGGAGAATGAGCAGCCCCAATCCACCCCACAACCACATACCCATCATCATCGAGTCCCTCATCACCTCGACTCCGTTCAACTCGCGCGGTCCCCTCGGGCCTACGATAGTGCGGTCGGGGGCGCGCGGCGCCACGCCGATCGTTATGGCTGGTCCACTGTTTCTGTCCGGGAGTTCTGCCCGAATCAGCCGTTCCGTCTCGGCCTGGAGTTCCGGCGCCATCTGTCCGCGTATGAGCCCAGGGTCGGGGGACCCGGTGGTTCTCCTGATCGTGCCCCCTACCCGCGTGGCTTGGCCGCTGGAGGTTGGCACTACCCCGGAGCGTGTTGTTGGTGGCGTAGGAGGTCGGCGCGGCTGACGATGCCCACGATCTGGTCGTGTTCAACGATGGGCAGTGTCGCTAGCCCGCCGTCGGACAGCAGCCGGCATAGTTCGTCGAAATCGGTGTCGGGTGAGCACGCGAGGACGTCGCTGGTCATCGCGCCCCCGACGGTGGGTGAGTGGGCGGTGCGTCGAGCATCCAGCGGATCGTGGACGAGGTCGGCTTCGCTGATGATCCCGACCAGGTGGTTGCGGCGGTCGACGACCGGTAGCGCGGTGAACCGGTTGTTGATCAGCAGCCGGGCGGCCTGTTCGGTGGGGGTCTGCTCGGTGACAGTCACCAGGCCTGAGCTGGTCATGACATCCCTCGCGCGCAACGGTGTTGTGCCCGCGCCCGGTGTGATGTCTGTGGAGGCAACGACCAGGTCCCGGCCAGCACCGGCCAGGTGGCCGGCTGGTCGGCTGGCAAGATCGGGTGCCAGGGGTGGGCGGGTCGGGGCGTGGAAGGGATAGATGCAGCGCAGCGCGAGCCGGCCGAGCTTGCCGCCGCGTGGCCGGTGGCGCAGCAGATCGGCTCGGGTGACGACGCCGACCAGGACGTCGTGCTCCACGATCGGCATCACCCGCAGGTCGCCATAGGTGCGTAGCCGGTGCGCCAGCACGCCGACGTTCGCTTCGGGCGACATGTAGAGCACCTCGGTGTTCATCACCGCTCCCACGGTGTCGTGCAGCAACGCGCGCCGGTTGTGTAGCTCGCGCAGCAGGTCGGCTGTGCTGAGGATGCCGATCAGCCGGTTGTGTTCGTCCACCACCGGCACAGCGCTGAACCGGTGACCAACCAGCAACTGCACGGCGCGCGCGATCGGGGTCTGCGCGCGCGCCGCGATCACCCGTCGCGTCATGATTTCCCGAGCACGCAAAACCATAACAAAGTATACGCCGGCCGGAATCCGATTCGTCGCATTTCTCGGCGTTGCCCGGCAGCATCTGGACGTTCCCAGACTCGCTTGAGCGACGTCCGAGCACGCGCGGGTGAGGACTGGAGCCGGTCGGTGTCAGACACAAGGACTCGCCAGAACGTGCTGCCGGCTCACCCCGTCTGATCGGGAAAGGAATCGGTGAGGAATTTCCGCGCCACACCGGCGGCACGCTCGCTGGCCGCGGCGAGCGACGCGAGGCGCTCCCCAGGCCAGTATCGCCGTACTCGACCGCGAGGGCGGACAGCCAGAAGGCAGTGTCCGCGCCGCGGACACTCGGTAACCACTGCTGATCGTTCGCGGACGGGTGGCCATGCGCGGCTCGTTTCGGCGCGGTGGCGGGGGCGTGGCGCCGCGTCAGGAGTGCGTGCCCAGAACGCTGACGAACGCGTCAGCCGGGGCTCAGGTCGTTGGCGATGGTCGGGCATGGCCACACCTGGTCGCAGGTGAGGCACGGTGCTCGTTTCCCCGGTCCGGCGGGACGGTGTTCGTCCGCGTGCTGTTCGAACTGGCGCGCCCAGAACAGGTAATCCCCGCCTCGGTGCTGGTAGTCGCGGATCTTCACACGTAGCTCCGCCCAGACCACATCCCGCGGCCTCCGTCGCACGATCGCGGTCCACTGATCCACTCCTGGCACGGCGACAACGCTACCCATGCGGCGCGACAGCCTCGGGGCGGACCTATGCACACGTCGAGACGGGCACCCGTGCAAGGGGCGGCTACGGGCCGGGGTGGGTCAGTCGGGAGGTTCGTCCGCCGTGCGGCTCCGCGCCGCCGGTTGTGCCGGGCGGCGGGTTGCGCGCGCCGCTGGTCGGTCAGGGGGTGGGCCGGTCGTGGTTGGTGGGCCGGTCGGGTGGGCGTGTTCGGCGGGGGCGGCTGGCGAGGCGTGTGGGTGGGTGTGGCTGGCGTTGCCGTCGCCGTGCTGGCCGGTCATGCCTGGCGGAACTGGTCGGGCGGGTGGGGCTGGTTGAGCCCGCCGCCGTGGTGGCCGGGTAGTGCGGTGATCCGGTAGCGGCCGGCCGTGGTGCCGGTGTTGCCGGCGGGCCACCAGATCGGCCCGGCTGGGTCGCCTAGGGCGGTGATTTGCGCGGTGTTGGTGGTGTGGTGGCCAGCCGCACCACCGTCGGCCCGGCGGGCCCGTAGCGGCCCCGGATGGCGCGCTGCAGCACTTGCAGGTGGGTGTGGGCGCCGGCCTGGCCGGCTGCCTTGGCCAGTTGGCCGTCGGGGCTGCCCGGCGATGCGGATGGTGACGCATGGCTGCATGCGGCGAGCGCGCCGAGGGTGATCAGCTCGGGTGCGAGCCGTTTGGCCAGTGAGGTCCTCACCTGAGGTGTTCCTTTCAGCGCAGTTCGGTGGCCGGGTTGCCGATCCAGCGGGTGCGGGGTGTGGTCTGCTCGCCCTTCATCAGGAAGCCGTCGGTCTCCAGGACGCTGCCGTCACCCAGCTGGGTGCCGTAGTGCACCAGCGAGTTGATGCCCAGTGTGCAGCCGTTGCCGATGGTGACGTGGTCGGACTTGAAGGTGCCGTCCTCCTGCGAGTGGGGCTGGATCCTGCTGGCCGCGTTCAGTGTGCAGTCATCGCCGATCGTGGTCAGCGATTTTTCCGAGATGTACCCGGCGCCGTCGTCGAACAGCCGCCGGCCGACCCGGGCGCCGCCCAGCCGCCAGACCAGGCCCTTGAACGGCGTGCCGTTGAACAGCGGCTCGTAGTGGAAGTTGGCCAGCTTCCAGTACCGCTCGTGCCGCCAGAACTGGCGGTCGTAGATCGAGCAGAACACCG